>JANMSP010000276.1:0-3108 GCA_031389475.1 Pyrinomonadaceae bacterium | reverse complement strand
GTGATTTTGCCAAAACCGTTGAAAACCGTTGCCTTATTCTTTTTCATCAAATAAGACACGCCCGCCGAATTTTTGGTCACGATATCCGCTTTATATTTTTGAACGCCCGACCAGTCGAAACTGAGATTATCGACCTTCAGGCCAAACTGTTCGAAATGTCCCGCTTTATCGTAAAGATGGGCGGCATTCAACAGAGCTTTGGTTGGAATGCACCCGCGAAGTCCGCAAGTTCCGCCGAGCCGGGCGTCTTTTTCCTTCTCGATGATCGCGACCTTTAAGCCGAGCTGTCCCGCCCGGATCGCCGCTACATATCCGCCCGGGCCGGAACCGATAATTGTTACGTCAAATTGTTCTGCCAATGCCTTAAACCTCTTTATATGAAAATTTTATGAAAACGATAACTTTATTATAGGAGTTTAGCGGATCGCAAGCTAGTGGGTGGAATTGCAAATGCGCTAAACTCAAAAAACTATGGAACATTCAAAAGAATTCGAGGCACTTGCGGCAGATGCGAGAGGCCGTATAAAAGAAGTGACAGTCGCACAAACGCTGGAACGCCTTGAGCATGGGGCAAAACTAATCGATGTCCGAGAGGACGACGAATGGTTTACGCATGCCTCTGACGCGATTCATATGAGCCGCGGCATCATCGAACGCGACATCGTTCAGGCATTTCCCGACAAAGCTGCCGAGATGATTTTGTATTGCGGCGGCGGTTACCGGTCCTCACTAGCGGCCGATAATTTACAAAAAATGGGTTATACGAATGTCTATTCGATGGCCGGCGGCTGGACAGCGTGGAACGAGGCAGGTGCGCCGACCGAAATGGAGATTCCCTTCTAAATTGCAAATATGAATGAAAAAAAAGAAATAGCCCGCGAGCGTACAAAAGAAATTGCGGCGGAATTTGGTAAAACCGGCGATGCGACCGGCTGGTTTGAGGCTCTTTATAAAGAAGCCGAAGGCAATAATGAAAGTATTCCCTGGGCCGATCTTGAGCCAAACCGGTTTTTGCGTGAATGGGCCGGAAAGGTAAGTCTGCTTGGCAACGGTCGAAAAGCTTTGGTCGTTGGCTGCGGGCTCGGCGACGATGCAAAGTTTTTATACGATCACGGCTTTGACGTGACGGCCTTTGACATTTCGCCGACGGCAATCGAATGGGCGAAAAAGCTACATGCCGATACCAATATCAAATTTGAAACCGCCGACCTTTTTCAACCATTTCGCGGCTGGCTGGGAGCGTTCGATTTCGTCCTTGAAGTTTATACGATCCAGCCTTTGCCGTTGAATATGCGAGAAAAGGTCATTGACGCGATAGCTGCATTTGTTGCTCCGAACGGCGAACTGATTGTCGTCACGCGGGGACGTGAAGACGATGAAGAACCTTTGGAACTGCCGTGGGCTTTGTCGCGAAAGGATTTGTCGCGATTTGAAATGAACGGCCTCGAACAAACTAATTTTGTGATAATGCCCGGCGATGAGGATACTCCGATCGAACGGTTTGTGGTGCAGTACAGAAAAGTAAAATAAAAAACCGGTAGTCGATTCGTGCCGAATATGACAGTCGTGTATAAATATTCTTATGTCAGAAGCTACTAAAGAAGAAATGGAAACACGTATCGAAACCGATTCGATGGGCGAAATCGAAGTTCCAACTACAGCATATTGGGGAGCGCAGACGCAGCGGTCGCTGAAGCATTTTAATATCGGATTCGACGTGATGCCGCGTGAGATGATCCGGGCATTAGGGATCTTGAAAAAGGCGGCGGCGGTCGTGAATTTCGACCTTGGCAAGCTGCCGGGAGATAAACTGAAGCTGATCGAGCAAGCGGCCGATGAAGTGATCGAAGGGAAATTGGACGGGCATTTTCCGCTTCGTGTTTGGCAGACGGGATCGGGCACGCAGACGAATATGAACGTCAACGAAGTGATCTCGAACCGGGCGATCGAGATCGCGGGCGGCGAAATGGGCCGCAAGAATCCGGTGCATCCGAACGACGACGTGAACAAGTCGCAGTCGTCGAACGATACTTTCCCGACGGCGATGTATATTGCCGCCGCCGAGCGGCTGACGGCTTTGATCCCGGAAGTGCAGAAAGTTCAGGGCGCGATCGAGGCAAAAGCTAAAGAGTTTTCCGATGTAGTAAAGATCGGCCGCACGCATTTGCAGGACGCGACGCCGCTGACCGTCGGCCAGGAATTCGGCGGATGGGCGAGTCTGGTGAAACGGGACATTGAAAGGCTGAATATGGTGTTACCGGGACTTTTCGATCTCGCGATTGGCGGAACAGCAGTTGGCACGGGCTTAAACGCGCATCCCGAATTCGCTGAGCGTGCAGCTACAAAGATTGCGGAGCTGACCGGTCTGCCGTTCAAATCGCACCCCGATAAATTTGCTGCTCTGTCAGCTCATGACGAAATCGTTTTCGCATCTGGCGCGTTGAAAACGCTTTCGGGAAGCCTGATGAAAATCGCGAACGACATCCGCTGGCTCGCGTCAGGGCCGCGGTGCGGGATAGGCGAAATTTCGCTGCCGGAGAACGAGCCCGGAAGTTCGATCATGCCGGGCAAGGTCAACCCGACGCAGAGCGAGGCGATGACGATGGTCGCCGTGCAGGTTCTCGGTAATGACGCGGCAATTGGATTCGGCGGCTCGCAGGGGAATTTTGAGCTCAACGTTTTCAAACCGGTAATGATCCACAATTTCCTGCATTCGGTAAGGCTGATCCACGACGCTTGTCACGGATTCGTCGATTACTGCATCAGCGGCATCAAACTCAATAGAGAGCAGATCGATGCGTATGTTGCCGATTCGCTAATGCTTGTTACGGCTCTCAATCAGCACGTCGGTTATGACAACGCCGCGAAGATAGCAAAGAATGCGCACAAAAAAGGGACATCGCTGAAGGAATCGGCGGTGGAATTAGGATTGTTGACGGGTGAAAAATTTGACGAACTGGTCAAGCCGGAAGAGATGACGCATCCTTAAACTAGGACGGAACGCGGACATCCTTGTCCGCTACGCCTTCAATTTTCCTTTTATTTTGTCGACTTCTAAGAGCTTGTTCGCGTCGAAGCAACACTCATTGCAGGCAAGGGTGCCTGCGT
>JANMSP010000254.1:0-6005 GCA_031389475.1 Pyrinomonadaceae bacterium | reverse complement strand
CGGCTGCTTCTAACGATTGACGATTTACAATTGACGATTTACGACCAACAATTCACCATATAGACATGAATAAAACAGAGAAGGAACTGGCAATCCTACGCGATCTTTTCATTACGCCGGATTGGACGCTGCGGTTTACGGAAATTTTCGATAAGAATTTTAAGTTCGCCAGCGATAAGGAAATTTTGTATGTAAATCCCGGCACTGGAAACCATGTTCTCGGGCTGCGGGAAAAGCTCGAGGCCGATTCGCGAATCGCCGCCTACAGCGATGACATGCAGGCGAATATTTTGGCACAGGGAAAGGCCGATATAGTAGGAACTGAGATCGCGTTTCTAAACGAATTTCCCCGCGAGACTTTCGATCTGGTCATTGCCGATGCGAGTTTCGTTCAACCTGACGAGTTATCTGAGTTTTTGGGGGATATTACCGATCTGTCCGACAAACGCGTCGCCTATTTTCTGCCGACCGCGGGCAGCTTTGGCGAAATTTTTTCTTTTCTCTGGGAAAGCTTTTTGAATGCGGATCTGCTTGATAACGCAGTCGAGATCGAGCGTTTGATAAGTACCATTCCAACGATCACGGCAGTAGAGGAAATGGCGGCAAATCTAGGCCTTTCCAAAATAAAAACCGTCACCGAATCCGAAATATTCGAATTCGAAAACGGCACCGATTTTATCGATTCGCCACTAGTCGCCGATTTCCTTCTGCCATTATGGCTCCATTTCATCGACGAAGACGAACAGGAACGCGTCCGCGTCACACTCGCGAAACTTATCGATGACAATGCGGAGAATCTGACGTTTCGGTTTACAGTAAAAGCGACGCTTCTGACCGGTGAAAAGTAAAATTACAGCATGATTTAAACGGCTTTTTCCAACAAACTAATGGTTCTTTTTGATACATCGAGCGGAGTTAACCATTTATTGGAAAGTTTAGCCACAAATTACACGAATGACACTAATTGGCTCTCTTTTATTTATGTCATTCGTATAATTTGCGGCTAAACTATTCATAGGTTACACGGCAATAGTCATCAGACTTACTGCGTTTTCACTTCAGCCCGCCGGCGCATTTCTTCCATTAGGGCTTCGTCGGTCATTGAGGTAACTTGCGGAGCTTCGGGTGTCGGAAGGTTCTTTTGGGCCATTTCGGCTCTTTCTTCGTCCTCGGCTTCACGCATTCCGTCTTTGAAGGCCTTTCGCGTCTGCCCGAACGACTTTGCGAGCTGCGGCAACCGCGATGCTCCGAATAGTAAAAACAAAACCAAAACGACCAGTAGAATTTCCTGTGTTCCAAAACCACCCATAATTTATCTCAACTCTTAATTTGTTACTCTCCACTCACAGTTATCATAGCAGTTAATGAAATAAACGTGCATTCATAAGAGTGATTACAGCGTTGATTTCTCGAAGCTCAATCATTTCCAACTTGTTACGTCAGCATTGCAGTTTCGCGGATTTAGTCACCGAGGGTGACCCCGATAAAGCCCATGATGCGAGGAGTAAAGCGCATGAATCCTTCGCTGAGCGACCCACGATTTCCATTATTAAAGTGGCCTATCTTGTTGAAGCCTCGTCCTGTAACCACTAATCTTTACCCAATAAATTATCCAGCAAACTACTCCGCCAATCCAAGCGAAACCACCAATTAGTGGAATAATAGTACAACAAAAAAGGATGTTATAAGTCAATCCAATAGAGTATCCGGGTCTTTCCTCAGTCAAAGCAATCTTTCTTTGCAGAAACTCGGTTTTTAAGGAGTCTGCAATTCGACTGACAATGATAAATTGCCAAACGATACCAAATAGTGGAATTAACATCAGCCAAACTTCACCGGGTTGCATTTTGCGATTTTCAATACTTATTTCTTAAAGGGTATTTTGAAGTGTAATTAAAAAGAAAATCGAAGGAATGAGGGCGAAGCCCAGAACTATTACGATAAGAATGATCTCTGTCGTGCCGAAATTCATAATTTAATGTTCGCGAAAAAGAAACGCACTCACACCCTTAGGTAAAATAAATTATCGATCTTCAAATTGAGGGCAATTTGCGGCCAAATTCACCCATGTTTACCATGCTGTGTCGCGAACCGATCCATTGCATCAACCAACGCCGAGACGATTCCTTTTTCCGAAACCGAGTGGCCGGAGTCGGGTACGACCACGAATTCGGCTTCAGGAAACGCTCGATGCAGATCCCAGGCCGATGTCATCGGGCACACGACATCGTAGCGGCCCTGGACGATAAAGGTTGGAATGCTGCGGATCTTATCGACATTTTCGAGCAGGTAATTCTCCGAATCGAAAAACGAATTGTTCATAAAATAATGACACTCGATCCGCGCGAGGCTCAGGGCTTCGTGCTCGCCTTCCCAATGATTCATCAAATTTTCATCCGGAAAAAGCTTCGATGTCGAGCCTTCCCAAACACTCCACGCGCGGGCGGCGGAAAGTTGTACCTGTTCGTCATCTCCGGTCAAACGTTTATGATACGCGGTCATAAAATCGCCGCGTTCCGCTTCCGGAATTTCGTCGCGGTAGCGTTCCCAGAAATCGGGGAATATCTCCGACGCTCCGTATTGATAGAACCATTGCAGTTCTTTGCGGCGTGTAAGAAAAATGCCGCGAAGTATCAATCCCAAGCACCTGTCAGGATGCGAAATGCCGTAAGCCAAACTCAGTGTGCTGCCCCACGAACCGCCGAAAACATGCCATTTTTGGATGCCGAATTTTTCGCGTAATGCTTCGATATCTTTTATCAAATCCCACGTCGTATTTTCCCGAAGTTCCGCGTGCGGCGTCGATTTGCCCGATCCGCGCTGATCGAAAAGAATTACATGGTACGCCGCCGGATCGAAAAACCGCCGGTACATCGGTATCAAACCGCCGCCCGGCCCGCCATGCAAAAACACAACCGGAATGCCTTCGGGATTGCCGACGCGTTCGTAATATACATCGTGGATATCGGAAACTTTCAGCATTCCCGAATCAAACGGCTCGATCTCTGGGTAAAGTGTTTTCATTAGGGGAATAATACTTGAAAGCGGGTGATATTGGAATCCGCCGCAAGAGTAACGCGTTTACGCGTGAAAACCTTTAGAGCAAAGTCTCGTCGATATTTGTGGGCTAAGTGGGTGACGTGTTTCACGCGTAAACGCGTTACTCTTGCTTTAAGAAATTGTCCCACCAGAGTTGAAAGACTAGCAGTGTCCAGATTTGCTTGTGATGGCTGGCGATTCCTTTTTCGTGTTCTTCGATTAGTTTCTGCACATACGCCGGTTCGAACAATCCCTGGGTTTTCAATCTTTCCGGTGCGAGCAGCTCATGCATCAATGGATTTAAACGGCCTTTCAACCATTCGGCAATCGGAATTCCGAAGCCCTTTTTCGGCCGGTGCAGAATGGATTTCGGCAGCAAATCCTTCATTGCTTCCTTTAGAATATATTTGCCGACCTTTCCCTTCAATTTATAATCGACCGGCAGCGAAGCCGCGAACCGGCCGACACGAGGATCGAGGAAAGGCGCCCGTGTTTCCAGCGATACCGCCATCGAAGCCCGGTCAACCTTGGTCAAAATATCCTCGGCCATGTACAGATTCATATCGAGAAACTGCATTTGCTCGATCTCGTTTTCCGCGTCCGTGGATTTGAGTAATTCCCTGGCACCGGCGTAAATATCGCCGGATGAGGAATTTAGCACATTTTCAGTCAAAAGATCTTTCTGCTCGTCCACGGAAAACGAGCCAAACCAGGAATGGTGGCGTGTGACCGTATCGTAATTCGAAGCCGCGACAAAGCGTTTGGCCTTGTAATCGAACGACATGTTCTTAGTCGAAACCGGAAGGCTGTTGACGATCGGTTCGATCACCCCGGAACGCAGAAATTTGGGAATGGACGAATAAACAGCGGCGACCTTGTGCCCGTAATACATCGGATAACCGGCAAACAATTCATCGCCGCCGTCGCCGCCGAGCGCTACTGTCACGTGTTTTCTGACAAACTGCGACAGCAACAAAGTCGGTATCAGCGAACCGTCCGAAAGCGGTTCGTCGAGCCATGTTCCGATCTCGCTGATCAGATCACCGGCCTTTTCGGCACTGAGAATTTCTTCATAATGTTCGGTGTTCAGGTGTTTCGCGACCTGCCGCGCATACTTTGATTCGTCGAAAGAATCTTCCTCGAAACCGATCGAGAATGTTTTGACTTTTTCGGTTGCGTGCTGCGTCGCAAATGCCGCGACGGTCGATGAATCAATACCGCCGGATAGCAAAATACCGAGCGGAACATCCGAAACAAGCCGCATTCTCACCGCATCGGAAAGAAGATCTCTAAGTTCGTCCGCAGTGTCGGCAAAAGAGGCGGAAACACGACCTGTAGGGAGTGTGTTTCCATTAGCGCTGCTAGGCTCGTTTGAGAGATTCGCCCTTACTAACGTGCGGGCTTCAGCACCTTTTCGCCACGATAAATTCCAGTATCTACGAGTATTTATTTCGCCATTCTCTACCGTTAAAAGATGCGCGGCCGGAAGCTTTGAAATGCCTTTGTAGATCGACATCGGAGCCGGAACGTAATCGAACGAAAGATAATGCCGCAGTGTATCAAGATCAAGTTCCGGCTTTACGGACGGATGTGCAAGCAATGCTTTTGCTTCGGATGCGAACAGCAGCTTTCCGTCGAAAACTCCATAATACAGCGGTTTTTCACCAAACCGGTCGCGGGCGATGAGCAGCTTTTTCCTGCGTTTATCCCACAACGCAAACGCGAACATGCCGTTCAAATGATCGATCAACGCATCGCCGTATTCCTGATAAAGATGCGGCAGGATCTCGGTGTCGGTCTGCGTCTCGAATTTATGGCCAAGTTTTTCGAGATCGGCGCGGACCTCGCGGTAATTATAAAGCTCGCCGTTCATTATCACGACGATCTCACGATCTTCGCTGTAAACAGGCTGCCCGCCGGTGTGCAGATCGATCACCGAAAGCCGCCGCATCCCGAGAGCAACGCCTTCGTCGAGCCACAATCCTTCCGAATCCGGCCCGCGATGAACTATCGCCTCGCACATCGAATGCAGGACGGATTCGTTTTGCCCGTTTGGAGTTTTAGATAGTTTCAGGTTTATCCAACCTGCAATTCCGCACATAGTCAATTTTAACAACGGATTAACTCAGATTGACACGAATTAAATCAAAGGAAATTTGTGGGAATTCGTGTTAATCCGTTGTTTCAACAAATCCTATTTTTTCACGAACAGCATAGATCGCCTTGTCCTGCGATTCGTGATATGTCCGCACGAGAAGCTCGGCGAGCAGTCCCATCAGGAAAAACTGCACCGAGATCGCGAGCATCACGACCGCGATTATCGGCAGCGGCGTAAGGATAAATGAGGTGTTGTAGCCGATCTTCAGAAAGACGGCCCAAACGCCGGCGACCAGTGAGATAAAGAACGCGATCATCCCGAAAGCGCCAAAAACATACAACGGCTTTGTATGATATTCGGCCATGAATTTGATCGTGATCAGATCGAAAACGACCTTAATCGTTCTCGAAATACCATATTTCGATTTGCCCATCGTCCTGGCATGGTGATCCACCGGTATTTCGGCGACGCGGGCACCCGCCCAGCTTGCGTAGATCGGAATAAAACGGTGCATCTCGCCGTAAAGTTTCACATCCTGAATCACCTCGCGGCGATAGGCCTTTAGTGAGCAGCCGTAATCGTGGAGCGGAACGCCGCCGATCCACGAAATGATTCGGTTGGCAATCTGTGACGGTATTTTGCGTGAAATCAATTTGTCCTGACGATTCTTTCGCCAGCCCGAAACTACGTCGTAGCCTTCGTCCAGCTTTTCTAAGAGCCGTGCAATGTCAGCCGGATCATTTTGCAGATCAGCGTCCATAGGAATAAGTATTTCGCCCTTTGCCGCATCGATTCCGGCAGACATGGCGGCAGTCTGGCCGTAATTTCGCCGCAGCGAGATCACGCGAACGCGGTCATCACCGGCGGC
>JANMSP010000237.1:0-4650 GCA_031389475.1 Pyrinomonadaceae bacterium | reverse complement strand
GAATGTTAATTTGCCCGAGATCATCGCCGAATCGCCGCAGATGAAGGAAGTCCTTCGCCTCGTCCGCCGGGTCGCTCCGGCCGATACTTCCGTATTGATCACCGGGGAATCGGGTGCGGGGAAGGAATTGATCGCCCAGGCAATTCACCGCCTCAGCCCGCGAAGCGATAAAACATTCATTGATCTGAACTGCGCGGCGCTTCAGGACACGCTGCTCGAATCTGAGCTTTTCGGCCATGAAGCCGGTGCGTTTTCGGGTGCAAGGGCGCGTAAGCTAGGTCTGTTCGAACTCGCCCACGGCGGCACTTTGTTTCTTGATGAAATAATGGAGATGCCGATGCCGCTTCAATCGAAGCTTTTGCGGGCGCTCGAAACACGTTCGTTTTTTCGCGTCGGCGGCGTTAAAAAGGTCGAGGTCGATGTGAGGCTCGTCGCCGCCACCAATCGCGATACGCACCGGGCGATTGCCGAAGGCGTATTCCGCTCCGATCTGATGTACCGCATCAATAGTTTCGAGATTAATATCCCGCCGCTCCGTGAACGCCGCGAAGATGTCGAACCGCTCGCCCGCCACCTGCTGGAAAAGATCGCCGGAATAAATGCCCCAGAATTGACGACGCCCGTTCTCGACGCATTGACCGCCTATTCCTGGACCGGCAACGTCCGCCAACTGCGAAACTGCCTCGAACGCGCTGTCCTGCTCGCCGACAACAATCGCATCACGATCAAGGAACTCCCGCCCGAAATCGTTTACCGCACCGAAAAAGCCAACGTATCAGTCAGCTACAACGCTCCGCAATCAAACGGCGTAGGATCATTCCAAAACGCTTCACCGACGAATTTAAGAGACGCAGAACGCCAGCAGATATTAACCGCCCTCGAAAAAACCGGCTGGCACCGCGGCAAAACCGCAGAGCTTTTAGGTATCTCGCCATCGACACTATATCGCCGTTTGCGTGAGTATGATTTGGAAGTAAGGTAATTGGAACGCAGGCAACTTGCCTGCCCGCGGAGTCCGCGAACGCGTTAGTTTACAATGATGCGCGATCGCTGCTGAAAGGTTGTTCGCGTTGAAGCAACGCTCATTGCAGGCAAGGCTGCCTGCGTTCCACCGGAAAGAGCATTTCGCTCACGCTTCACAGACAAACAGAAACCTTTGCTCAGACAACGGCATCAACTGAGCATCAAATTTCACCCTTTGAGTTTTCAAGGCCTCGCTCAGATTATTCCCGCCGAACAGCAGCATCGGTCGACGCTGCGACCATTTAATTAGGCGCGGGAGCTTTTCGGTAAATTTATCGAGCGCCCGGCAGGTTATCATTGAAACCTGGCTTACATCGTTTTCCTCGAACTGCTTGTTCTCGATCTGAACCTGGTTCGAGATGCCGAGGCTTGTCGCGGCTTCTTCCAAAAACTTCGCCTTCTTTACCTTTGATTCGATAAGCACGGCTTTCACATTACCACGCACGAGCAGGCACGGAATTGCCGGCAGCCCTCCGCCCGATCCGACATCCGCGAACCGCGTGCCCGATGGAAAATGCTTTATCAGCATCAGCGATTCCAGAATATGCCGGATCGCAAATTCCTCCGCGCTCATCGGCCCGACGAGGTGCAGAAACTCGTTGTGCTGCTGAATTATCTCGTAATAATCGGCCAGGCGGGCAATTTTATCATCCGCCAATTCCATGCCGAATGCAGGCTGGTGAGTTTGTATCGCAGTAATGAATTCCTGGCGCATTGAGTCTTGGCAGAAGCCTGACCGTAAGGGAGGGCTTTCTTATATGCAGAAGCCTACACGTTAGTAAGGGCGTAAACGGTAACCTATAAGAAAGCCGTCCCTTACGGTCAGGCTTCCGCAAAATTTGGTGCGGACGAATGGAATCGAACCATCACGGGATTACTCCCACGGGCTTCTGAGACCCGCGCGTCTACCAGTTCCGCCACGTCCGCGTGTTTGGGCGAAGCTTGATAATACGCATTCGACGCCCGAAACTCAAGAAAGCTCGTGGGATATTAGTAGCACGACTTAAAACGGTGACCGCGCCCGTTTGTCGCATCTATAAAATGCGTGACAATAGATGAAACAAATAGTAAAATTAGCCGTGCGCGGATTTACATCCGATTGATGTTTGAAAATTTAAGTTAAAATAACGCTGGGACAGTGGGACATGGGACAACGAGGGCTGAAAAACATTGGGCCGGGAGACAAAAAGGCATTCGAAAATGGGACAAGGATACTTGGGGAAAGCCGGACGTGGGACAAGCCGTAAGATTAAAATCGGACCGCTGCCGGACGGATTTGCTATATTTATTTGTGCAAAGTGTATTAGTGGAAAATCTGGCGGCTGTGAGGTGCCGAATTGAACTTGCGGCAAAACGTGCCGGGCGAAATGCGGATGAGATAAAGCTCGTCGCCGTCAGCAAAACGCATCCGGCGAAAGTGCTTCTCGAAGCTATCGCCGCCGGAGCGACCGCGCTGGGCGAAAATAAGGTGCAGGAAGCCGAAGGTAAGATCACTGAGATCGGCCGCAGTGCCGCCGAATGGCATTTTATCGGTCGCCTGCAATCGAACAAGGCGCGAAAGGCCGTGCAGCTTTTCGACGTGATTCATTCGGTTGATTCGCTCGAACTTGCGGAGAGGCTCGAACGTATTTGTGTTGAGGAAGGCCGGGAAAGTTTATCGGTATTTGCACACATCGATCTTGCCGGCGAAGCGACAAAATCTGGTATTGCGGAAAATGAACTGTCTTCGTTAGTGAATTATTTACGGGAGTGCAAATGTTTGAGATTCGACGGTTTAATGATTCTGCCGCCGTATTTCGACAATGCCGAAGACGTCCGCCCGTATTTCAAAAGGTTGCGGGAAATTCGCGACGAACTGGCTTTGCACAATGCATTCTCGAATGGCAAAGGCGAGCTTTCAATGGGAATGAGCCACGATTTTGAGATCGCCATTGAGGAAGGTGCGACGATTGTCCGAGTTGGCACGGCGATTTTCGGAGAAAGGGAAAGTTAACCGCAGATGCTCACCGATGAACGCGGATGCATTTTTCTTATCTGCGTTCATCCGCGTAAATCTGCGGTTTAAAGATTCTATATGCTTTCACTAAATGTTTATCCGATAGTCTGGATGGTTTTGTGGGGAATTTTTTTGATCTTCCTCGCGTTTATGGTTCTGCGGCTGATTTTCAACTACGCCGATCCGAATCCGTTCGGTATGATCGGTCGGCTTGGCTTTAAGATTCGCAAACTCACCGAGCGTTTCGTCTATCCGGCGGCGCGGTTTCTAGCAGATTTCCGTGTCGACACGCGGCTTGCGCCACTCGTAACGATTTTTCTCGGGCTTGTAATTACCTACTTTACCAGCCAGATCATCGGCAACACTTTCTTTGTCATCGACGGCCTGTCGGACGGCGTCAAAGGCGGCAATCCGAAGATGTTTATCGGCTTCATTTTATATGGATTGCTGAGCGTTCTGGTGCTTTTCATCTTTATCCGCTTTATCTCGACGTGGTTTGTGTTTACTAAAAATACGTTTCTTGGATTCGTCAAAAAAGTAACCGATCCGATTATGATCCCCGTTCAGCGTCTGATACCGCCGATCGGAATGTTCGATATTTCGGCGATGATCGTGCTGATTGTCATCGGCCTGCTGCAATCGGTGGTGCTGAACGTATTTGTGCGGCAATAAAATGCGGAAGCTCGCGCGTTAGCAAGGGCGAAACGATCAAGTTGGCCGCTATAAGTTCTTACTTCGCCCTTGCTAACGCGCAGGCTTCTGCACCAACCGAAATATCCGAACCGATGGAATTTTCTGAAAATGATGGAGCAATCACGTTCAGCGTCCGCGTGGTTCCGCGAGCTTCGACATCCGAAATTGTCGGTGAACACGATGGGAATTTGAGGGTAAGAATCTCTGCGCCGCCGGTGGATGGAGCGGCGAACGAAGAACTAGTCCGTGTGCTGGCGAAATATTTCGGCGACGCGAAAAGCGGTGTCGAAATCCGCAGCGGGATTTCCTCTAAGACCAAACGGATACGAATATCCGCCGTAACGGCTGCCAGATTCCGAAGCTTGTCGGGCTGAATTTGCTCCTTCGCGAGGGCAATTCGATCTTCACGATCACAAAAGCCATCCACGAAAGAAGCAAAGCCGTAAGGATCTGCCCGGTAAGCATCGAAACCGCAAACGGCATCGTGAGATTAGGCCACGCATTGAGCGTTTCCCAAAAACATAGCCCGTCAGCGATAATCAGCAAACTGCATAGCGTTAGGATTGTGTTGTTTCTCTTCATTTCGATTTTAAGAATGAATTGGCCTCGGATTTACGACGATGACGCGGATAAAACAAGACGATAAGACTAAATTCCTTTCTTATCTGCGTTCATCCGCGTAAATCCGCGGCTAAATATTCTTTTCTCCTCGTATCAATGCAAAAATCTACGATCGATGTTCTAAATCGATTACACACTCGCGAAATGAAATCGTTATGACGCCAATCTCAATAAAATGTAAATTCGTGTATTTGCCGAAAGAAAAATCGACGTGATATATTGCAACTTCAGGAATCACAGGCGGAAACATGACCGATAGGAATTGTGCGGCTGACGGAAAGAACACACTTCCTACTGGTCGTGTTTCCGCCTAAATA
>JANMSP010000234.1:0-2553 GCA_031389475.1 Pyrinomonadaceae bacterium | reverse complement strand
AGCGGGACATTTCGAACAGTTTGGCCTGAAGGTCGATAACCTCAGTTTCGACTGGTCAGGTGTCCAAAAATATAAAGCGGATATTGTAACCAAAAACTCGGCCGGCGTGTCTTATTTAATGAAAAAGAATAAGGCAACGGTTTTCAACGGCTTCGGCAAGATCACGGGCAAAGGCAAGGTCGAAGTCACGCTGGCCGACGGCAAGAAGGAAACGATTGAAACCAAGAATATAATCATCGCCACCGGTTCGGTCGTCCGCCCGATTCCCGGCTTTGAGACCGACGGCAAACAGGTCGTAAATTCCGATCACATTCTGGAACTGACGCAGGTGCCGAAGTCGATGATCGTCATGGGTTCGGGTGCGGTCGGCGTCGAATTCGCCAGTGTTTACGCCCGCTTCGGTTGCGATACGACCGTTATCGAACTTCTCGACCGAATCGTGCCTATCGAAGATGTCGATGTTTCCAAAGAATTGCTTCGCAGCTTCAAAAAACAGGGCATCAAATGCGAGACAGGCATTAAGCTCGACACAATAGACAAATCCAAAAAAGGCGTCAAGGTTTCCGGTAAAAATGCAAAAGGCGATGCCGTTATATTCGAAGCCGAAATGCTGCTCGTCGCCGTCGGCCGCATGCCGTACACCGAAAATCTCGGCCTGGAAAATACGAAGATCGTCACCAATCCGCGCGGCACCCTCAAGGTAAACGAGTTCTGCGAGACCGACGAGCCCAATGTTTACGCCATCGGCGATGTCATCGACACCGCCTGGCTCGCCCATCTTGCCTCGAAGGAAGGCATTATGGTCATCGAAAAGATCGCCGGCAAAAAGGTCGAGCCGATCAAGCACAACCTCGTCCCGAACTGCACCTATTGCGACCCCGAAGTCGCCAGCGTCGGCCTCACCGAAGCCAAGGCAAAGGAAGCAGGCTACGACGTGAAAGTAGGCAAATTCCCTTTCTCGGCATCAGGTAAGGCGCGAATTCTCGGCGAAACCGACGGCTTCGTCAAGATCGTCGCCGAAAAGAAATACGACGAAGTCCTCGGCGTCCACATCATCGGCCCGCACGCCACCGAACTCTTAGCCGAAGCCTGCGTCGCCATGGCTCTAGAAACCACCGCCGACGAACTAGGCCGCATCATGCACGCCCACCCAACCGTCAGCGAATCCGTCATGGAAGCCGCCGAAGGCGTTCATGATTTGACGATTCATATGTAAGAGTAACGCCTTCAGGCGTGATCTTTGCGAACAATAAATCACGCCTAAAAGCGTTACTCTTACTATTGCAAAAACCCAACTGTTAGGTTATTCTAATTATGCCGACTGTTCTTCGACAACGCGGATTTGACGTTGCTGTAAGGCCCAGAGATCATGGGCCGCCACATGTGCATATTTTGCATAGTGGAGAAGAAGTCGTGATATTACTCGGAGTCGGGCGAAATTGTTCCGCGGGTACGGGAAAATCGGGGAATGCGGCTACGAAACGTCCGCAAAGCTATGGACATCGTAACTGCAAACAACGAAATGTTTTTGAAAGAGTGGCAAAAAATATACGGATGAAAACAACTACAAAGTACTACGTCAGCGACGCCGAGCTTGACCGTCAGATACACGAGGCCGAGAAACGAGGCATCACGGAACCGGAGGCAAAATCCGCTCGATATAAGAGCGGTAAAGTGCGTGTCGAATTGGCCTCAGGATGGAACTTTGCTTTTGATCCGAAAACGTTTTCAGAATTCAAGAACGCAACGGAAACTGAACTCAAGCAGATCGGACTTTGGGGAAGATACACGCTCGGGTGTCCGCCGTTGGACATTCATATTGGCATTGGCTCGATAATCTTTGAGTTGATCGGTGATAAGGTTATGGGTGCGCAAATAGGGCGACGTTACGGCTCCGCCACCAGCGAAAAGAAAAAAGCTGCATCGCAGGCGAACGGCAAACTCGGTGGTCGACCGAAGAAGACTAACAAGTCCCCAGGAAATAAGCCTAAATGAAAGTCAGCAGATCCAAGTTGGGAAAGTGGATGGCCGGCATCTACCTCCTCCTCGTTTGTGTTGTTTGCTGGCCTCTCATTGTCGAAGGTGGCATTGGGCTGCATTCAAACGGAATGGCCTGGCTTGCCGCGATGTTACTTACCTCTCCGTTTAGTTGGCTATACGCCGCATTCTTCGATTTCTTTAATCCAGGTGAGTTCGGTAAGGCATTATCATACTATTTCACTATGATTTCGATTGTGGCCGGAGCCATGACGAATGTTTATTTGATAAGTCGCATGAACCAATTGATCCGGCATCTGATATCGAAGATCAAGAAAAGTTAAGTTATAATCGGCTCTTTTATGAAAGCCACGCAAACATCCTATCCCCGTAACAAGATAAAGATATTGCTGCTCGAAAATATTTCGGACGCGGCGGTGGATGAACTTAAGCAAAGCGGCTATGCGGAGATCAGGAAGATCGACGGGGCGATCAGTGAGGCTGAATTGATCAAGGCGGTCAAGGGTGTCCATCTGCTTGGGATTCGGTCGAAGACGCAGATCACGGAGAATGTTA
>JANMSP010000203.1:0-9854 GCA_031389475.1 Pyrinomonadaceae bacterium | reverse complement strand
CTTGCGTCAAAACTGGCCCGAACTGCTTACACTGACGCGCGAGCATGTATTTCTTGTGTTTATTTCTACCGGCTTTGCCGTGCTGCTTGGCGTGCCGCTTGGCATTCTTCTGACTCGAATAAAATCACTTCAAACACCGGTGCTCAGTATTGCGAATATTTTGCAGACGGTGCCGAGCCTTGCTTTATTCGGGCTGCTGATTCCAATCCCGTTTATCGGCGGCATCGGTGCGCGGACGGCGATCATTGCTCTTGCTCTTTACGCCTTGCTGCCGGTGATCCGCAATACGGTGACGGGAATTTTAGGTATAGATCCGAAGGTTCGCGAGGCGGCCGTCGCGATGGGAATGACGGATTGGCAGGTGCTGAAAATGGTCGAGCTGCCGCTCGCGATGCCGGTAATGCTGACGGGAATTCGTGTGGCGGTCGTGATCTCGGTCGGCGTTGCGACGGTCGCAGCTGCGGTTGGGGCGGGCGGTTTAGGGACGTATATTTTTCGGGGGCTGCGGCAGAATGATAATAATCTGCTGATCGCTGGGGCATTGGCTTCGGCGATTTTGGCTTTGTTGTGCGATTTCGCCTTGGGGCAGTTTGAGAAGACTTACCGAATCGGCGAACGGGCGGTATCCGGGCGGCGAAGAATCACAGGGATTGGTTTCGCGGCGCTTTTTGCTTTAATTTTGGCCTCAGGCTTTATTTCAAATTTCAAATCTGAAATTTCAGATCAAAAGGCACAACGTCCCGTCGTCGTCGGATCAAAGGATTTTACCGAATCGATCATTCTTGCCGAAATACTCGCACAGATGCTGGAAAAGAAAGGAATTGCGGTGACGCGGCAATTCGAGCTCGGCGGCAACATTCCGCACGACGGGCTTTTGGCGAAGCAGATCGATGTTTATCCCGAATATACCGGAACCGCTTATACCGTTTTTCTCAAACATCCGCCGATCACCGATCCACAAGCCGTTTACGATCAGACAAAAGCGGAATACGCGGAAAAATTCAATCTCGTAGTCAGCCCGTCGCTTGGATTTTCGAACGATTTTGCTATCCTCGTTCGCGGCGATGTCGCAGCGAATAATGATTTAAAAACAATTTCCGACGCTGTGCGGCTCGCCAAAAACTGGCAGGCCGGATTTGGGCAGGATTTTATGTCGCGGCCCGACGGCTATCCCGGATTCGCAAAGGCTTACGGCTTTAATTTCGCCAAACAGCCGCGTGAGATGGACCTTTCACTGACATACCGGGCGCTTGAATCCGGCGAACTCGATATCATCGCCGGCAATTCTACCGACGGGTTGATTTCCGCTCTAAATCTCTTTCAACTTGAAGACGACCGTAAATATTTTCCGCCTTACCAAGCGGTCTTTATTGCCCATCAGGATAAGCTCGAAATTCTGCGTGAAACTTTCGAGCAGTTAAATAATGCGATATCGACCGAAGAAATGCGGCGGTTGAATTACGAGGTTGACGGAAACAAGAGATTGCCGAAAGATGTAGGAAAAGAGTGGCTGGCGCTGAAAATGAAAAATTAAATTGTTTAGGTGGTATCACATTTGATACCATATTAGGGGCGGTGCGGATAATTTAATATCAATGGGAAAATGTGATAAGTTACTGGAAAAGGCAAAAAACTCACCGCATAATTTACGATTTGAAGATCTTTGTAAGCTTGCCGAATGTTACGGATGGGTTCCGGCTCGACATAATCGTTCATCGCATCAGCTTTACTTTAATTCGCAGTTTCCGGATCATGACGGAGCAACCATGAATTTTCAGGACCGAAGCGGGAAAGCAAAGGCCAGCCAAGTTCGACAACTTCTCAATGCAATCGACCGTCTAAGCGAGTAAATATGTCTAAATACCCCTTCAATATTGAGTGGAGCGAGGAAGATGCCGAGTATATTGCAACTTGTTCTTCCTTTCCCGGCCTTTCGGCTTTTGGAGAAACTGAAGAGGAAGCTCTGCGTGAAGCAAAAATCGCTCTGGAATTATTTATAGAGTCTTATAAAGAGCGCGGCATATTGCTGCCAAAGCCGCCCCGAAGTCAAACATACAGCGGTCAGCTTCGCCTCAGGCTGTCCAAATCGCTGCACGAACGCGCGGCCAGAATGGCTTCAAAGGACGGCGTTAGTCTAAACCAATATATTAATAACGCGCTAAACCGCGAAGTTTCTACAGAAGAGACCTTGTAACTTAACCAGCTGCTACACTAAACCTAAACAACCGTCCCGGTAAGTTCATCCAGCCGCTTCATTAAAGCGGCGTGATCGACCGGTTTTACCATGTGGCTGTCGAAGCCGGCGTCTTTGGAGCGTTGGCGGTCTTCGTCCTGGCCCCAGCCGGTGAGGGCGATGAGGATCATTTTTTCGCCCCAGGGCTGCCGGCGAATTTCGCGAGCGGCTTCGTAGCCGTTCAGCACGGGAAGGCCGATGTCCAGTAAAATCACTTGCGGCAAAAAGTCCGCCGCCGTGTCCACTGCCTCGCGTCCGTCGTGGGCCATGCGGACCTCGTTTCCGGTCATTTTCAGCAGCATCGACAATGATTCCGCCGAATCCATATTGTCGTCGACCACCAAAATTCTGCGGCTCTCGCCGGCTTTCTCGTTTATTGTCATATCGGGAACCGAAGAGACCACTTCCATTTCATCCAAAACAGGAAGATGTATCGTGAATTCACTGCCGAAGCCGAGGCCTTCGCTGTGCGCCGCGATCGTGCCATCATGCATTTCCACCAGATTTTTTACCAGCGTAAGGCCAATGCCGAGGCCGCTGATCGAGCGTTCGAGGGACGTATCGGCCTGCACGAACAGCTCGAAAATATGCTTGATCTGATCGGGAGCGATGCCGATGCCGGTGTCGCGAACCCGGATCAGGGCGTGCTCATCTTCACGCCGGACTGTCAGACAAATATCGCCGCCCTTATCGGTAAATTTGCACGAATTATTGAGCAGGTTTCCGATCACCTGAGCCAGGCGAATCTGGTCGCCGTCCAGGTAGATCGGTTCGGCCGCCATCTCGACCGTCAGTTCGACACCGCCCTTTTCGCATGAAGGCCGCGCGGCTTCGACGGCGTGATGGACGACGGAGGCGAGCTCGATACGCTCACGGCGAAGCTCGATCTTTCCTTGCGTGATGCGGCTGACATCGAGCAGATCATCGACCAGGCGGACGAGCTGGCCGACCTGCCGCTCCATCATCTCCGTCGCCGCCGTCGCCCCGTTTTCACTGGTCATCCGCATGATCTGCAAGGCGTTGCTGATCGGGGCCAATGGATTACGCAGCTCGTGGGCGAGCATCGCCAGAAATTCGTTTTTACGGTGATCGGCCTGTGACAAATTGGCCGCCAGTTGCCGCAGCTCTTCCGCCGTTTGCTTTTGCTTGTGAATATCGGTGCAGGTTCCGAACCACCTGATGATCTCTCCGGAACCGTCCGTCACCGGCAATGCCCGGGTGAGGAACCAGCGATATTGGCCATCGGCTCTTTTGACACGAAATTCTATTGTATACGGCCCGCCCGAGGAAATCGCATCCGCCCACGCATTCGCCGCGAGCGGCAGGTCGTCGGGGTGTACGAATTGATCCCACCCCGCCTCCTCAAATGAATCTGGGCTCAGATTAATGTACTTGAACCAGCGGTTATTGTAATAATCGAGAACTCCATCCGGCTGGGCCGCCCAAACGATCTGCGGCATCGTGTCGGCCAACTGCCTGAATAGGGATTCGCTTTCGCGCAAAGCTTGCTCCGCCAGCTTGCGCTCGGTTATATCGTTGAAAACGACGGCGACCTTGCGGCTGCCCGGCCCGCCGATTCGAAAGGCATTCAGATCGAACCAGCGGCCCAGTTTCTTCGCTTCATTGACAAAGCGAACCGGCTCACCGGTTGAAACGACTTTGCCGTAAACTTCAAACCAGTAATCCTCGTGGTCGGGAATCATCTCACGCATCCTTTTGCCCACCGAGTCGTGCATCCCGGTCTGCCTCTCGAAAGCCGGGTTGATCTCCAAAAATGTCCAATCGTCCGGCTTTTCGTTCTCGTCATAAATTAATTCGAGGACGCAGAAGCCTTCATCCATCGAATTGAACAAGCTGCGATAACGGTCCTCGCTCACGCTGAGCATTTCCTCGGCCCGGATGCGTTCGAGCCGTGTCCAGATGCGGATGGCAAGTTCACGCGTCAACTCGATCTCGTCCGGCCGCCAATCGTGCGCGGCGGAATGATAAAGGCAGAGCGCATGCCGCCATTCCCCATCACGGATGAGCGGCAGACAAAGAAACGAGCCGATCTTGAGCTGTGTAAATTTCTCCGAATCTGTAATCCGGTCCTTGAAAACATCTCGGACGACTATAATTTCTCCCGCCTTTGCCGTCCTGATAAATTCCTCTTCCACAAACTCCCTGAGTGGATAAGCACCTACCAGGCCCGGCACGTCTTCCCGGTGCCAGTCATGGGTAATAACCGCCTGATCCGCCGTTTCGCTGATCTCTACAAAGGCGCAGAGCGAAAGGTCGAAATGCCCGCCGATTTTCGCTCCGATAGCGCTCATCATCTCATCGATATTCGTCAAACTCACAAGTTTCTGGCTGATGTCGGCGAGAAACTCGAGATTGACTTCAATTCGTTTGCGTTCGGTGATGTCGAGATTGGTGGCAAATGTCCGCAGGGGCTTGCCATCCTGCCCGAATTCGGCGGACCACGCACTTTCTATAAAGCGCTCGATATGATCGTCGCCGATAATGCGGTAAGAGATCGTGCCGGACTGCTTCCCATCGAGAAATTCATTAAGCGCGGAATCCAAACGCTGGCGGTCGCCTTCCGCGGCATGCTCCAGCAAAAGCCGGGGGCCGACCGCCGTATCGAGTTCTTCATCGGACGGTGAGGCGTATCCCATGACCGTTTCGAAATTCTCGGCAGTAGTGATGCGTTCGCGAACGTAATCCACTTCAACGTATGTCAATCGTGCGGCGTTCGCTGCATGCCGCAGACGGGACTGGGTTTCCCGCAGATTCTCTTCGGCCTGCTTGCGGGAAGTGATATTCTCGTGAACGACGACGGCCCGGACCGGCCCCGAACCCTGGAAACGGGTGACCTGCATCAGGAACCAGCGTTTCTCGGTTGGGGAATGGCACGGATACTCTGTTTCGTAGCGTTCGCGGCGTCCGGCGATGACGTCCCGGATCGCTTCGGCGGTTGCCTCGCCCTCGCCATCCTGCCCGCACGCCTGGAAATAACTCGTCCCGAGAGCGTGATTAGCATCGGGAAGGTGATTTTCCGCGGCAAACGTCCGCCACGCTTCGTTGACCATCATGATAATGCCGGATTCATCGAGGACAGTAACGCTGCTCGTCAAAGCATCCATCGACGATCGCAGAAAGCGTTGTGATTCCAGCACGGCTTCCTCGGCCTCTTTGCGGCCGGTAATATCGCGCGACATCGAGACGAATCGTTCGACCCTCCCGCTCGCGTCGATAATCGGCGCGACGAAGACCTCCCACCACTTCGGCGTTCCCTTATACGTGGGCGAGTAGCCCTGAAAAGTTCCGGTGCCGCCGTTGCGGGCGGTCTCGATGGCCGCGAGCACGTCGCCGCGCCTTTCCTCGGGCCACAGGTCGGACCAGTACTTACCTTCGACGGATGCGAAGTCGTCGATTTCCATCAGGCATGTGCCGTTGACGTTCATGCTCATCAACCGGCCGTCCGCGTCGAGCACCTTTACGCAGTCCGGGCTGCTCTCCAGGACGCTGCGGCTAAACTCTTCGCTCTCGCGGAGCGCATTCTCTGCACTTCGCCGCTCGGTGAAGTCGCGAAAGATCAATACGGCCCCGGTTACCGTGCCCTTCTCATCACGGATCGGCGAGGCACTGTCGTCGATGGGTATTTCAGTGCCGTCTTTGGCGATCAGGATGGTGTGGTTCGCCAGCCCGACGATCGTGCCTTCCCGCAATGCTTTCGCCGCCGGATTTTCGACCGTTTCGCGGCTGGTTTCATTAACTATGTTAAAAATGCTTTCGAGCGGCCGTCCTGCCGCCTCTTCATTCGTCCAGCCGGTCAATGATTCGGCCACAGCATTCAGGTAGGTAACACGGCCCTCGGTATCCGTGGTGATGACCGCATCGCCGATGCTGGCAAGCGTCACGCGCAGCAATTCACGGCTTTTTCGGATCCGTTTTTCAGCTGAAACGACCCCTCTGCCGACCAGCCAACTGGTTATCAAAGCAATGGCCGCTCCGGTAATCAGCAGGAGAGCGATAAAAAATACAATTCTACCGGTGTTGTTTAGAGTTTGGTCCCTGTAGGTCTCGTAAGTTCCGGCGGCGGCGGGTTGTATTTCATCGTCCAAAAGCCTGTCGAGGCCGACGCGGAGCTCATAGAACCTATCGGAATCGACGGTCGCGGGTTGGCGGTTCTCGGCATCGATCAGTTTTTGGCCGACACTTTTCATCTCCTGCCACATCGAGGCAAACCGGGCAGCCTTTCGGAGCGAAGAGTCAGTTCCCCCTAGCTGTTCGTATTCCCGCAAATACCTGTCGACATCGGCGGATTCCGCTGTGGCATCCTCCTTAGCTTTTACGTCGCCCGTTCGAACGTATCTCCGCACAGCAAGTGCGTAGCCGAAAGTATTTATCTCAAGTTCCTTAGCCGTGGCGCTGACATTCCGGGCATCCGCCAGCGCGCGGACGTCGCTCTCGATCGACCGAACACGGACTATGATCGCAAGACTCGACAGCACTAATACGAGAATCAATGTTACAAAGCCAACCCACAATTTTCCGGACGTCGTCATAAACCCCTTGCTGTTTAAAAATCCCGATTAAAATTTTTATAGTCGAGTATAAAACTTCTTTCAGAACGAAAGTCGGTACAGTTGATTTAATATACCAAAAACGCGCGGCTATGGCATTGCGGAAAGCTTGGCGTAGAGGCTATTTAATTTCTGCGGCCTTTTTGCACGTTTTTCACTGCGGATGCCGTTGTTTTGGTAGTGCATCAGTTTGAATTCATTTGCCGCGGAGCGGCGACAAGAGAATAGCCAGATGCGAAGCTTCTGGATCAAGCAATTCCTGATGCCGGTGCGTTGAGACGCAAACAGTCGATCCTTACGCGTCTTCAACGCGGACTGAACATGTGTGTTGCCCCAGAGGTTTCACCTCTGGCTATTTTCTTACGGCCGCTCTGCGGCAAAAGAGTTTAAACCGATGCACTAACCTTTGTTACGGTAGTGGGTCAGTTTGAAATTCTCTTTTTATAAGGCCCTCTCACCTTCGATTCTGTTTCTGGAAGCAAAGCGATTATATCCGAGATTTCCCACAAACGGCTTGTAACGCCTGCCGCCATTGCCGGAGTACATCGAAGGCTTTTGTGAATCCGAACAAAGTTATAATACATGTAGTGCAAAGCAATCGCGTGCATGTGATTTTCAACTTTCTTGCTGAAACCATTTGTCAGGCGTGTAAACCTACGCATTGACATTCTCATTGTTAGATTCTGTCTTTCAACGTAGCTAGTCGAAATATGCTTTTTGTCGGGATTTCCGGCAACCCACTTCTTTTCCGCTCCAACACATTCAGCCGGAGAATAGCGGATTTCTTCTTGCGGCTTGCCGTAAACTTTAATTAGCATCGCGTAGTCTATTTCAGAACCAAAAGCGGCTTCAACGGCTTCCAAATAAGGTCTATGCCCGTCTGTGGTCAACTGGACGCGGTTTTTCAAACGTCCTGACAGATCGTTGATGAATTCGTATGCGGCATGAGCATCACGCTTGCCGACCGCCCAACACGGAACAAGTTTGGTATCGGCATCCAGAGCAACCCACGTCCAAATGTCGCCGTAACCTTTTTCGGTCCGCATTTCTTCCGTCGCGTTCTTTGCTTTCGCTCCGACGAACGACCAGATTTCATCGCACTGGATACGCTTGCAAGCTAGATTCTGGAAAGCTTTGTCCTGATATTCAGCACAGGCCGTTCCGAGATCGACAAGCAACTTGGCAATTGTGTTTTTGGAAACGCCCGTCATGCGACAAGTCGCACGAATCGAATTGCCTTCAACGAGTGCCGCTACAATCTGTTCACGCTTTTTGTTATCTAACGAATTCATACTGACTATTATGCTTGAGCAAAAGTAAATAGTCAAGCTTTAAGTTGGGATTTTTCATATATTTTTCTATCTAACACATTTATTTTCTGCGCTTTACTATTCTCGGGGTTTTTGTTTCACAGATGGCGCAAGAGGTGATACAATAAGACTTGAGGTAATGCGTAGCGGTTAAAAACAATATTCTAGCATCATAATTACCTTTTGACAATTAAATAAGTGTGATAAGATGCGCGGGCGTTTTCTACAAATCCAGAAATAATTTAAGAAATTCCCGAATGACATTTAACGACTTGCACGAAGGTCACGAATTCGACTGTTTGCAGCAGAATGATATTGATTATGATCTAACGAACCTTTTTGTTCGTGGGATACACCATCAGCTTGCATGCGTTCATTCTTTTAACTCAAACAAGCAGGACATGACTCCACTACGATACCAGCTTAATGGAAAATACGACCACTGTCGCTATCGTTGCGTATCGATAAATCTCTTATCTAACAACAAGGATACTGTTCGCCAATTCTATGAAATGGCGGCAGGGATTTCGCCAAAACTCGATTTTCCGTTTCTTTGTGTATTTAGGGTTTCAAAAGCAACCGCAAAAATCTGGAATACGGCGTCGAAACGTAACCCTTCGCACCGAAGCATGGTGAAGGCCGACCAGTTTGATCTGTCAGACGTGGAAATAGTCGATATTATTTCTAGAGGGAGTTTTTAATATGTGGCAATTAGATGAAAGCAAATTCTTTGAAAACAAGGATGTTGCCCTTATTGATTCTGCATATGAGGAACTTCTTTTTCATGATCTTCCTATCTTATTCACGGGCAAGAATCGCTACGGCGAGCGCATCATTGGATCTTTTGTTGAACGCCTGCCGGACTTTGATGTTTATTTTCACTCGCTAGTCGATGAAAAGACTTTTAGTAAATTCGATAATCAGATCATAACGTACCGCGATTTGCTCAAACAGGCTCGGTTTTTGTTTCGGCTGGATTTCGATGATTCCAAAACCCCGAAAACCTATTGGATTAACTATTCTGAGATTCCCACTGAATATTTACCAAATGAATCCGCAAAATGCCCGCCTTCCATATTAAATTCGTCTTCCGTCGATATAGAAGCTCGCTGTGTGGGCGGTCTATCCGATCAGCACTTGGTGACGCCGGAAACGGCTGCTGCGATTGGAGTGAATACCGCCGATCTTATTAGAGGTGTATTTAATCTAGATGGCTTTAAGAAGTTCATTTCAAACGTATTGCTTTCTGCAAAACGCCTGCAATGGCCAGGACAACAACGACAGTTGTTGAGTGAGGGCAGTCTAAAACTCAATTATCATGTGGAGTTGCTTGAAGCAACTCCGACCCTTTTTGGTTTCGACGCAGGACAATACTCCCCGTTCATTGAGGATTACGTTACATACTGCCTTAACAATCTTACACAGGATGCTCCGGCCCTAGCTAGCGGTGACATTGATAACCTAGTTGAATTCCGGGTGTTATTTGACAACTACTGCACTCTTTTCAATTTCAGAGCGGCAGACCGCGAGGTTCTGATTAAGAAATTCATCAAAAATTTGCAGAAATCGGCTAGGAAGCTAGGTGACTTATCCGAAGCAGTGGGAAGTGATGTGAAGGCTATTGAGTTCTCATCGCTTGCTGAGAACGCTTCGCAATCGCTTGGTGTCTTCGATTCGGACTTCATAAGTGAAGTTGAGCAGTCATTAGAGGAAGTTAGCCAGATCGAAGGGAAGGTAATGACA
>JANMSP010000179.1:0-6895 GCA_031389475.1 Pyrinomonadaceae bacterium | reverse complement strand
TCCTGCTCGCACCAATTGACCTGCGTCAGCCGCTTGTACGCCAGACCCATGTCATACATTTTGAGGAAAAACCACTGGTCGAATTTGTAGTATTCGGGACGATGCGCCGCCATCTGTCGTCGCCAGTCATAGCTCAAACCGAGACGCTCGAGCTGGCCGCGCATGGCGATAATATTTTCCTCGGTCCAATCACGAGGATTGACGCCGCGTTTGACCGCCGCATCCTCGGCCGGCTGACCAAACGAATCCCAGCCGATCGGATGCAAAACATTAAAACCTTTCAGACGTTTATACCACGCCGAAGTATCGCCGACCGAATAATTCCGCACGTGTCCCATGTGCAAATTCCCCGATGGATACGGCAGCATCTCAAGCTGATAAAATTTCGGCTTCGTATCGTCGATTTTCGTCTCGAATGTGCCGCTTTCGGTCCATTTTTTCTGCCATTTGGCTTCTATCTTTTTCGCAAAATATTTCTCGTCCATAAATTGAATGGGCCGTGAGTCAAAAGTCGCGAAGTAATAACCTCCTCTCAACTCTTGACTCCAGACGCTTGCCCTCGAACCGTAAGTTTAGCGGATAAAAGAGATTCTATCCACTAAACCACTGTATCTATATGTTTAATTAAATGAGTGGTATGGGCTGCGGTTTCTTTGCGTTCTTCGCGGCTTTGATTTGCGACTTTGCGTGAGACTTCTTTCTCATGCAAAGCCGCGAAGAACGCTAAGCAGGACCAAGAAGAATATGCGCGAACAGAATATCGACTCGCATCACCCTCGGCTGTAGTATTCAATAATCTATTGATTTTGAAACAAAGCTTATGATATTCTGTTCAGACCTTTTTAATGAGGAGTTTTACAAGAATTAAAAGCTTGATGATAAAGAAAACTTTAATGCGGACGGTCGGCACTTGAGACGTTAAGTTGCGGTTTGGCTGTCTGCCCCGAAAATTCGGAGGTGAGAAGATGGCAAATCAAACAAATACTAATTCCGCACGCAGCAAAGACAGTTCAATCGAAAACGAAAACTCTTTTCCCGCTTATTCATCCAAACGCCTTTCCGGCCGAAGATCGCATTCCATAGAAAATTCCCTAAAGGACGATTTGATCGTGTCGCTTTCCGATGCGTATGAAAACAAACGCGCCAGGCAAGTGAACGAATGGGAACGGCGGCAGAATTATTCCACGAACCGTTTGAGATTAGTTTAGCCGCGGATGAACGCAGATAAACGCAGATCTAAAGCCTTAATAAGCCGATGCTTGTATTTCGGGTTGTCGTGTCTGGTTTTTGCTGTTTTTCCGTCGAAGATTTTCCCGCAGCAGCTATCTATCGATTTCGCGGAAACGTTTCGCAGCGGAAGCGTTGAGGCCAAACGCGAGGCTCTATTTCAGATCCGCAATTTTCGCTCAGCTCATGCATCTCGTCTCGTAATTCCCGCGTTATCCGATTCGAACGAGATCGTCCGAGCCACTGCCGCTTCGTCCGTTATTTTTCTCCCTTCTGATGAAGCGGCCGCGTTGCTAGTCCCGCTGCTAAATGACAAAGCCGATTTTGTCCGGCGTGAAGCGGCTTTTGCTCTCGGTATTGCGGCAAGTCCGATAGCGACCGACGCATTGATTCAAAGGCTGCAAAAAGACAATATTCTTGAAGTTCGCTCCGCATCCGCAATCGCTCTCGGCGGGATCGGCGACATCCGGGCGGTCGATGAACTAATCAAAGTTCTTAAGAAAAAACCGAGGGAAGACGACGAGTTTCTCCGGCGTTCGGCGGCAAGATCGATAGGGCAAATAGCGCAAATCATCCAGACCGGCAAAGTAAAAGTTCTCACTCCGAAAGATTTCCTGCCGGGGAAATATAACGAACCCGAATCGCTCAAATATCCCGATCTAACGGCTCAGTTCCCCATCTTCCGCCCGGCGGTAGCCGAATTGATCCGCGTTTTGCAAAACTTTTCCGAAGCCAACGACACTCGCCGCGAAGCCGCGTTTTCGCTTGGCGCGATTGGCGATGAATCTGCTGTCGCTGGTCTCAATACCAGTCTTTCGAGCGAAGATCCATACCTCATCCAGATCAGTAAAGAATCGCTGTTAAAATTGTCTAGGAACAAATCTTTACACTGATGCTAGTTTCTTCTATCAGATATGCGAAAAAATGAGATGTGGTCATATGAGAAGGCTAAGCGCGTAAATAAACAAGGCGAGCGTTGGCATTTCGTTCGGCGCCATTTTATCGATCCGACGCTAGACCCGGAAACTGAACCTTATGAATTATATTTTCGAAATGATGCAAAAACCGAATTTGGCCTGCTGAGATTTGAAAGAAGCAAGGATAATCCTTACCGCGATCATGAGGCCGTAGTTAGTAAGATCATCAATAATGAATCATTTAGACGAAGCCTGCTTGACGAAAGCACCGCCTCCGTTTGGAAGAAGAACTGGAAATAAGCGTTTTCGCCTCTCCCTAACTTTACAGACATGGCCTCGTCCATTCATATTTGTCTTTAACAAAGTTTTTGCTTTAATAGAGATATGACTGGCACCAATCCTCGAAAAGCATTTTCCTCAAATCTAAAAGAATCCTACGAAGCAGTTCGGGCCCATACGGAAAAGCTTTGCGCGCCGCTGGAGATCGAAGACTACATTCCGCAGCCGTCGATCGACGTTTCGCCTCCAAAATGGAATATCGCCCACACAACCTGGTTTTTCGAGGAAATGATCCTCAAAAAATTCATTCCTGATTACAGGATTTTCGACGAACATTTCGGCTTTCTTTTTAACAGCTATTATAATTCGATCGGCACGCGCACCGTCCGCGACCATCGTGGCGATCTAAGCCGTCCGACCGTCAAACACGTGTTTGCATATCGGAAGTATGTGGACGAAATGATGCTCCGGCTTCTTTCGAACGAAATATCAGACGAATTGTCCGAGCTTGTCATTCTGGGCATTAATCACGAGCAGCAGCACCAGGAGCTTTTTCTCACCGATCTTAAATACACGTTGAGTGTCAACCCGCTTTTTCCCGTTTACGACAAAAATTTCAACGAGATCGAGTGCGCCGAATCCAATGCGAGCGGTTTTGTCGAAATAAAGGAGGGAGTTTACGAGATAGGACATTCGGGTGAAGAATTTCATTTTGATAACGAGCTTGGCCGTCACAAAGTGTATCTGCACAGTTCTGCAATAAGCCGCTATCTCGTAACCAATGCGGAGTTTTTAATATTTATTGCCGATGGCGGATACAGGGATTTTCGCTATTGGCATTCGGAAGGCTGGGATTGGGTCAATAAAAACGAGATCGATTCGCCATTGTATTGGCATTTGAAGAACGGTGAATGGTTTAATTTTACGCTCGCCGGACTTAAGAAAGTGCACTTGGACGCACCGGTTACACACCTTTCTTTCTACGAAGCCGCGGCATTTGCTGAATACAAAGGAATGCGGCTTCCTACCGAATTTGAATGGGAAACGGCGAGCGAAAAATTCGATTGGGGCTTGCGATGGGAATGGACCGCCAGTGCATATTTGCCCTATCCGGGCTTTACAAAACCGCCCGGTGCCGTTGGCGAATACAACGGCAAATTCATGGTAAATCAAATGGTCCTGCGCGGAGCTTCGATCGCCACACCGATGCGCCACAGCCGCAAAACGTACAGAAATTTCTTTCATCCTCATCTGCGTTGGCAATTTACGGGAATTCGATTGGCGAAATGATAAGAATTTGCCCGCGAAATTACTTGGAGAGGATGCGAAAAGAAGATTAAAAGAGTTGGTTTATTTTCGCGTTCTTTTGCGCCTTTTCGCGGGCAAAATTCTTAGAATGTTTATGCAGAGTTCATCATCAACAAAACAATCATCCTTCGCGGAAGACGTTTTGGCTGGTCTCACCTCGACGCCGAAATCACTGTCTTCGAAATATTTCTACGACGACGAAGGTTCGCGGCTGTTCATGGAAATAATGAAGCTGCCGGAATACTACCTCACCAAATCGGAGTTCGAGATATTTTCCGATCAGACATCAGCCATATTCGACGCTTTCACGGCGAATGTCTCGGAATTCGACCTGATCGAACTTGGAGCCGGCGACGGCACAAAAACGGCTGTTTTGATCGATCACTTTCTGAAGCAGGAGGCCGAATTTACCTACACGCCTATCGACATATCGAAGGAGGCCTGCGACGCCCTTTCCGCTAAATTCCACGCCAGGTTTACCGGTCTGAAAATAGACACCCGAAACGGCGATTATTTTCGCATTCTCGAAACGCTGAAAGGTGAATCGTCCCGCCGGAAAATACTGCTTTTTCTCGGCTCGAACATCGGCAATTTCAATCCGGAACAAGCGGTTGATTTCTTTAAGCAGCTTCGCTCTGTAATGCACGACAACGATTTGCTATTCATCGGCTTTGATCTGCAAAAAGATCCGCATGTGATTCTGGACGCATACGACGATTCGCAAGGCATAACCGCCGCATTTAACCTCAATTTATTGAGCCGAATGAACAGCGAACTCGGTGCGAATTTCGATGTTTCCAAATTCTCGCATTACGCTATGTACCGCCCGGTCGAATGCGCCGCCCGCTCATTTCTAATCAGCCGCGAGAAGCAAACCGTATTTATCGAAGCCGTAAGCCGAAGTTTTGATTTCGATCAATGGGAAGCGATATTTATGGAAATATCGCAGAAATTCAGCCCGGCAATGATTCAAGAAATTGCGGGAGAAAGCGGCTTTGAAATCAATCGGTCTTTTTATGACAGTAAAAATTATTACTGCGATTCGCTCTGGCGGCCGATTTAAGTTCTGAGTTCAAACTTCAGTTTGCTTCTGTGTTGGCTCAAAGACACACTGAAGTGTGAACTCAAAACGTCTATGAATTTTACAATTCTTCAATTCGATACGCTCGATTCGACAAATACCGAAGCCATAAATCACGCCAAACTCGGTGCGGACGAGGGCCTTTGCATCATTGCCCTACAGCAAACCGCCGGACGCGGCAGGCACGGGCGAACCTGGATTTCGGATAAGGACAGCGGCCTTTATTTCAGCATAATTCTGCGACCGAGGCTCGAAGCGCGGTTTCTGCCTTTGATTACGCTAATGGCAGGCGTAGCTGTGCACGACACGCTCGCCGAGATCGGGCTGAAACCGGACATAAAATGGGTCAACGACATTCTCATCGGCGACAAAAAGATCTGCGGAATACTCGCTGAAAACATTGATACTTCGAAGGGACTCGCGGTGATCGTTGGCATCGGGATTAATTTAAGCTCATCAAATTTCCCGGCCGAGATCGCGGATATCGCAACGTCAATCAAAGACGAAATGGGACGTACGATGGCACCCGGAGAAATCTCTCCGGTCTTGACGCGCTTTATCGGTTACTTCTACGGTATCTTGACCGATGATAACGGCCCGCGAACGATTCACGAGGAATGGCGGCGGCGCTCGACATATGCGGTCGGGAAAAGCGTGCGGGTCATGCTGGAAAATGAAACGGTTATTGGTGTAACCGACGGTTTGGAAGATAATGGAGCACTTCGGCTCAAAACGCCTGAAGGCTCGTTGAAAATTATCCAAACCGGGGATGTGGAACAATTACGGCAAATGCAGTTTAAATAAGGTGGATTGAACTTTATCCCGCAAAAGTGTAACTTGTATTAGAGCATCTTGCCCGGAATTTTATGAGCAACGAATTTGATTTTAAGGCCGAATACGACTTTGACGACGATTTCAATGAGGAATTGGCCGAGTTCGAGGATTTTGACGAAGACCTCGACGACGTTATAGTCCGCACGGCTGTCTTGCAGAAAAACAATATGGTCGCGCTTCTCTGCATCAAAAGTGCTACCGAAGGTGCAGCGATCTGCCGCGTCGATCCGCGTGAAAATAACCCGGCTGTCCAAATCTACGACGATCCGGCGAAAGCCCTCGAGTGGTTTACGAAAAGCCTTAAGACCAGCCGCAGAAATGGCTGGAATATAGTTTACGATGGTCTTCCTTTGCAGGGATAAGATTCAATATACATTTGAAAATGGAAAATGGAAAATAAAGAGAGTCTCTTAATTTTCCATTTTCCATTTTCCATTTCCTGTTATGCTTCTCGCCATTGACATCGGCAATTCCTCTACCAAATTCGGCATTTTCGAAGGCGAATATCTTCACTTAAAATTTTCCATACCGACAAAACGCGATTCGACCGTTGACGATATCAGCCAAGCTGTCGGCGACCGTTTAGATTCACTCGTTTCGTCGATCATAGTTTCATCCGTCGTTCCTGAATTCGAATCGCCACTGCTTCAGTTCGTAAAAACCAAGACCGGAACCGATCCGGTAACCGTAAATAATTCCTTCGATTTCGGACTCAAAATAAGCTATCAACCGGTTTCCAGTGCCGGAACCGACCGTCTGATCGTCGCATTTGCTGCGGTCGAAAAATACGGAACGCCTTTGATCGTCTGCGATTTCGGTACGGCGACAACTATCGACGCCGTCAATTCTAAACGCGAATATCTCGGCGGCATCATCGCTCCCGGTATGGCGACAATGGCCAAAGCTCTTCATCTCGCAACCTCAAAGCTTCCTCGAGTCGAAATTGAAAAGCCCGCAAATGTCATCGGCAATTCCACCATCAGTTCTATCCAATCGGGAATTTTTTTCGGATATATCGGACTGGTCGAAGGAATAATCAGCCGGATGACCGACGAACTTTTGTCCGTACCACCTATTGTAGCAGGTGGTTTACCTAACAGGCCTAGAGTCACTGCAACCGGTGGATATGCACATTTGATTGCCGAGAACTCCAAGGCAATCGATGTAATTGACGAGAACTTAATGCTCGACGGCTTGCAGCGGCTAGCCAGTCATCAAAACCGCCTGCGGTAGCACGTAGTATTTGCAA
>JANMSP010000157.1:0-1755 GCA_031389475.1 Pyrinomonadaceae bacterium | reverse complement strand
CACCTTTAGATTCAGCGTGCAAATGTATTTTCCCTCAGGAGTTTTAGTAATGAAAAAACCGATGTCCGTTTTTCTTCTCGCGATCTTAATGTTCTCAACCAGCGCTTCGGTGCAGGCCCAAAATTCAAAATCCAGCGGCCGTGATAGGGCAGCTAAATTGCGCCCGGTTACCACGATACAAGCGGAAACAGGTTTTGCAAAAGCGGGAGCGTCCACAAGCGGCAGCGGCGTATTAGTTGAATGGGAAATGTCGGCCGAGCGTCACAATCTTGGCTTTTTAGTTTACAAGATCGACGGGGGCGGCACGCGCCAAATCTCACCCGATGTAATATTGAGTTCGTCCACACGGGCCAGAGCAGAAACCGCTTTCGGTGAAAAATACAGTTTTTATGATCATAGCGGTGACGGCGGTTCGGTATATTATGTTGAAACGATCGGCATGAACGGCAAACGTTCTAACACTTCTACGTTTACTCCGAGACACGTTGTTACATTGAACACGAGCAAATTTGATATTCGACTTCAAAAATTCCAGAACAGCCAGCTCACATCCAGTCAGCTTTCGATTCCAGCCGAATTGCAATCGGAAATCGATTCGACCAATGTACCGGCAAATCCTGAAACGCACCGCTGGGCCATTTCCCAGCCAGGCGTGAAAATCGGTGTTCGCCGCGAGGGATTTTACCGTGTTAACCGGGCTGAACTTTTAGCGCAAGGGCTTGACGGAAACAGCGATCCTGCTTTGTGGCAGCTTTATTCAGAGGGTGTTCAGCAATCGATCATCGTCGGAGCTAATGGTGACTTCATCGAATTCTACGGGAAGGGAATCGACACTGTTGAAAGCGACACCCGCATGTACTATCTCATCGTCGGGCCAGCCGCCGGCAAACGGATACAGCCGCGGGTCATTCGCCCGTCGATCGGGACGTCAGTTGACGCCAGCTACGAGCAGAATGCGGTTTTCAAGGAAAAAACCAATTATATCTTCGACATATTGAACGGAGATGCCGAGAATTATTTTGGCCGGGCTATTATTTCGAACCCGACAACCTATGTTTTCAATATCTCGGGAATCGATTTCGCGGAGACCACGACTTCCATCAAGATCAGTTTTCAGGGATATTCGCTGGTCGCCCACAGTGTGCAGATAACGCTCAACGGCAATCTTCTAGGAACGGCCGACGGGCAATCGCAAAGTCCATTTTCGAACACCTTTAACATTCCGACGTCATTTCTTGTGGAAGGAGCGAACAGCCTCCTCATGAAAGCGGTCGGCCCTTCCGGAGACGTGAGTTTTTTCAATAACGTAAGCGTCGATTTCAGCCGCAGATATAAAGCGGAGCAAAACAAGCTTTCTTTTGTTACCCCGAGTTCCCGGATCGCCAAACTTGACGGATTCAGTTCATCGAATATACGGATTTTCGACATCACTTATGGATCCAATCCGAGTGTTTTGACAAATTACAGTGTCGTCCCGAGTGGAAATGGCTTTGGTGTTGATATCCCCGCCGCACGAGCACGATTGTTGTATGCCGTAGACGATTCGGCGGTAATGAACGTGGCTTCGCTCGGTCCGAATGATCCGGCGTTGCTGTCAGTTCCGTCAACGACGGCGGATCTCGTGATAATTTCTTACAAATCGTTTCTGGCCCAAGCCGAAACTTGGGCCGCCTATCGCCGAAACCAGGGATTTACCGTTAAAGTTATTAATGTTGACGAGATCTATGACGAATTCAATTACGGCGTTATTGGTTC
>JANMSP010000121.1:0-10814 GCA_031389475.1 Pyrinomonadaceae bacterium | reverse complement strand
AATTCAGGCATGATGAAATCGAGCTAATTTTATTCGTTAACCTTCAACTTTGGAGAGTTTTTGCGGTCTATCTCCTTCCATAATAAAATAACACTCTGGTCGGTATTGAGCTTAATAATACGAAATGCAATGACAATATCTTTGCGAATATCGTCTTGAAGCCGATTGTACTCGTACTTCAAACCTGTTGAGGAAACAATTTTTGCTTCGCCGCGATAAGCAATACTTCGTAGTAAGTAAGTATGATTTTCCGCCAACATTAAAAAATTACTGTATTTAAAATTGTCTTGGGTAATACCTTTTCGCAGATTGTCCGATTGTTTTGTAGCATCCACTTGCGCTTCTGCCGGAATAAAAGCAGTCAAGAATTTGGCTCCGCTTGAAGTTAAGCTGACACTTTCCAAATCTACTTCACCGATATCTACAAAAATTGTTTGATTTAAAAGGCCGGTAGAAAACATTAATCCATTTTTAATCTCAATATCAGCCTTATAAGTGGGGGCAAAATCCATACCGCGAAAGGAGTAGCTTGATGCACCACCAACAATAAATCGTTCAGGACATTCCGTCAGAAGTTTTTCGTATTTTTTATATCCTGTGCTCGGATGAATTTGGATATCTGAGACGCAGCTTTTAGGATTGATAAGTCTTACAATGCCGGTATTTTTCTTAGCCAGAAACAGTGAGTGTTCCTTTTTCAACTCCTCGACAGGCGCGATTTTTCTAACAGCTTTTTTTCTAAATTCAATCCAATTTGAGTTAAAACGCATGAACTCAGTTGCCGCGTCGTAACTCCGTCCCTGACCCCACAGTTGGAATGCAAAGAGATTTAAAGTAAAGATTAGAAAAATTGAATACTTCATCGTCGAGGTTCGATTAAATCGTTTCATAAATCAGTTCCGTCCATCTCAAAGTATACTTTAATGGCCTTGTATTCGGCTGATTTGTTTAGAATATCGAAAACCTTTTCGTAGTTTTCGAGGCCCTTGATTTTATGCGTCATCATTCGGCCGAGCCAGCCGGGGTGCATCGCTTCACAAAGAGCTAAGTCTTTCACGCCCATTTCAAAGTGCTCGCGACCCGCGTTTACAGTGCCGACCATCGCCCGATTGCCAAGAACGAACATTTGGTTGATCTTGTCGGACGGCACGGCGTCGATCTTTCGCGTCCCGCCGGTGACGGACGCGAGAATTAAGATGCCGTTCTCATTCAACGACTGCATCGCGTCGAAAATGATCGGCGAAAAGCCGGTGCATTCGAAGATAAGATCGTATTCAGCATATTTTTCTGTGCTTTCGATCAGCGGCAGTTCTTCGGTCGAATCATAAGACGCTCCGATCGCCTGACAAAGCTCGGCATTCAAATAGCCTTGAGGAGACTGCTTACCAAAACCGTGAACTTCATAGCCCCGCATCCGTAACGCCATAACGGTCAGCAACCCGACATTTCCGATTCCCAGAACAGCCGCAGTTTTCGGATGCCAAATTTTTAATCGTTCCTGTATGTCGCTTGCCTGCTTCAAACCCTTTTCGATGATCGATAACGGTTCGAGCAAAACGCCGATCTCGGCAATGGCAGCGGGAACCCTTATTAAATACTCTGCATCTTCAACATAATATTCAGCCATGTATCCGTGCAGACGTGAAATTCCGCGTTCATAATATTTATTATCGGTTGTAAAATCCTGTCCGCCAATTTGGTCATAAATGCTCGATCCGCGAGGGCGCCGCACCGTAGCCACAACGTAATTACCAACCTTCAGATCCTTTACATTTTCGCCTGTTTCCACCACACGTCCGAAATTTTCGTGGCCGAGAATCAGGAAATCGAATCCTTTCGGTGCTACGCCATATTCGCCGTTGTTGATCTCGCGGTCGGTTCCACACGCTCCGACCTGTAAAATCTCGACCAATACGCCTCTCCCGTTTTTAATCTCGCCGATTTTTGGTTTCTCAATCTGAACAAGATGAACGCTGTTTTGTTCTTTGGGCTTTACAGCAACTGCTTTCATAAATTTATTTTTGAAATTAATCGGCACAGGCCGAAAAAAACCTTGCAAGGCAACGATTATATTGCGAAACTCAATGATACGTTTAATTCGACAATTCGAATAATATCGCGGTGTTTTTCCACCGTAGTAGTTTTTCAGACAATTCTATTTCAACGATCACAGGGGGATTATGGCTAAAAAAATCGACAACAACAACAACAAACTGCGAGATCTGGAAGTAAACCGTGAAGACGGAACAGATCAATTTCTAACGACAAATCAAGGTCTGCGGATCAACGACAACCAAAATTCACTAAAAGCGGGCGAACGCGGAGCAACTTTGCTCGAAGATTTCATTATGCGTGAAAAGATCACGCATTTTGACCACGAGCGGATACCGGAACGAATTGTCCACGCTCGCGGTTCCGCGGCACACGGCGTTTTTCAGGTTTATGAATCAATGGCAAAGGTAACGAAAGCGAAGTTCCTAAACGACGTGACCCGCCAAACACCGGTATTCGTACGTTTCTCGACCGTGGCTGGATCACGCGGCTCGAGCGATCTGGCACGCGACGTTCGCGGATTTGCCGTTAAATTTTATACCGATGAAGGAAATTATGATCTGGTCGGCAATAATATGCCGGTCTTTTTTATTCAGGACGCGATCAAGTTTCCAGACCTCGTGCACGCGGTCAAACCTGAGCCGCATAATGAGATACCACAAGCGGCATCAGCGCACGATACATTTTGGGATTTCATTTCTCTGATGCCTGAATCGGCGCACATGATCATGTGGGTCATGTCGGATCGGGCGCTTCCCCGTTCTTATCGGATGATGGAAGGCTTCGGCGTTCACACGTTTCGGTTTATCAATGAAAGTAATAAGTCCACATTCGTTAAATTTCACTGGAAGCCGCTGCTCGGCGTACACTCGGTCGCGTGGGACGAGGCCCAGAATATATCGGGTAAGGATCCGGATTTCCACCGCCGCGATTTATGGGAAGCAATCGATTCCGGAGATTTCCCGGAATGGGAATTAGGAGTTCAGCTTATCGACGAAGCCGACGAACATAAATACGAATTTGACCTGCTCGATCCGACGAAAATTATTCCCGAAGAACTGGTACCGGTTCAGCGTATCGGTAAAATGACTTTGAACCGTAATCCCGATAACTTTTTTGCGGAGACCGAACAGGTTGCGTTTCATCTAGGCCACGTAGTTTCGGGTATCGATTTTACGAACGATCCGCTGCTACAGGGAAGGTTATTTTCATACACGGATACGCAATTAAAAAGATTAGGCAGCCCGAATTTTCATGAAATACCCATTAATCGTCCAGTGGCGCCGCTCCACAATAATCAGCGTGACGGGCACATGCGTCAGACCATAAATACTGGCAAGGTGAGCTACGAGCCGAATACGATGAACAGCGGCTGCCCATTCCAGGCGGCACTGGCAGACGGCGGATTTCATACTCATGAAGAACGAATAGATGCCAAAAAGGTAAGGGCTAGAAGCGAGAGTTTTCACGACCATTTCAGCCAGGCGACGCTTTTTTTCAACAGTCAATCGGAAGCTGAGAAAAAGCATCTCGTCGATGCTCTCCGGTTTGAATTAGGTAAGGTAAAACTTCCCGCGATTCGCGAACGCATGGTTGGGATTCTCACTCAGATCGACACAACGTTAGCGAGCAAGGTTGCTGCGGGCCTGGGCATGGCTGTGCCTTCAAAGCCGGAAGAGCCGATCAATCGTTCTTTCGGTGCCGATACCGATCCCAAATCCGTGCAGCCCATCAAAATGAAATCTTCGGTCGATAAGTCGGAAGCTTTGAGCATGGCGAATACGATCAAAGACTCGATCAAAACTCGTAAGATAGCAGCTTTGATCGCGGACGGTTTTGATGCGAACCATCTCGACCAAATGAAAAAGGCGATATTGGCTGCCGGCGGAATGCTGAAAACGGTTGCTCCGAAACTCGGGCCGATCCTGAGTTCTAATGGCAAGTCCGTTACAGCGGATTTCAGCTTTTTGACCACGGCGTCGGTGCTGTTCGACGCTGTATATGTGCCTGGCGGAGCGGCGAGCATTGAGGCACTCGGCGGCGAGGCCGATGCATATCATTTCGTTGACGAAGCCTATAAACACTGCAAAGCGATCGCGGCGGTCGGCGAAGGCATCAACTTTCTGAACGATTCATTTGCCGGAAAAGCTGAGGGCGATAAAGCAGTCGTGCTAGGCAAGAATGTGAATGCGGCGGCGGCGGATTTCATAAACGCCATATCTCAACACCGCAATTGGGAACGCGAAGCGGCGAGGAAGGTTCCTGCCTAAATGGCGTATTTCTTCTTGAAGTTAAAGGCACCGTGTCAAAAGCGGTGCCTTTGTTTATCCATCCATATCTATTCCGGCGGCCCGGAGTAAATCTTGGGTTGTAGTGGTAACAGTAACCCGGCTGCTATCTGCGGATGTTTCCGGTCCGTATTCGCCGATCTGTTTCAGCAGTTTTCCGACGAGACCCGTCCAACCTGTTTGGTGGCTTGCTCCCAGGCCTTTACCGCTGTCACCGTGAAAATATTCATGAAAAAACAGATGATCGCGCCAGTGTTCGTCAGCCTGGAATTTCCCGACATCGGCATGCGCGGGCCGTTCGCCCATATCGTCTTTTAAGAATATCGAGCACAGGCGTTTCTCGAGTTCCTGCGAGACTTGCCAGAGCGTCATTTCATTTCCGGAGCCTGTCGGGAATTCTATCTTAAATTCTTCGCCGTAAAAGAAATCGAATTTTTGCAGTGCTTCGATAAGCAAATAATTTACCGGAAACCACACCGGCCCGCGCCAATTCGAATTGCCGCCGAACATTCCACTGCGTGATTCGCCTGGCTCATATTCGACCATGTGAAGCTCACCGGCGAACTCAAAGGTGTACGGACTTACTTTGTGCTTACGCGACAAGGATCGGATTCCATGATCCGATAAAAACTCATCTTCCGAAAGCATTATCGACAAAATCCGCCGCAGTCTTTCTTTGTTAACCAGCGCTAATAACCGCCGATCGTTCTGCCCGGCTTTCTGCATGCATGCGATCCCGGCGGTCATATCAGGTCGATTTTCCAAAAACCATTCCGTCCGGCGCCGGAAATCGGGCAGATCTTCCAGCCACGCCGATTCCAGTGTTTCGACGGCGAAAAGCGGTATGAGGCCGACCAGTGACCTTAGTTTTATTGGCCTTTGTTCTCCGTCCATATGCAGGACGTCATAATAAAACCCGTCATCTTCGTTCCAGAGTTCCGTATCATTGCTCCCGACCTTGTTCATGGCGTCGGAAATATAGACGAAATGTTCAAAAAATTTGCTCGCGACGTCTTCGTAAACCTTGTCATCCTTCGCCAATTCGAGAGCGATCGCCAGCATATTTAGGCAGTACATCGCCATCCAGCTTGTTCCGTCGGATTGTTCAAGATGAGCACCGCCGGGCAGCGGTTTGCTTCGGTCAAAAACGCCGACATTATCGAGGCCGAGAAAACCGCCTTCGAAAACGTTGTTTCCCTCGGCATCTTTGCGGTTTACCCACCAGGTAAAATTAAGCAGCAATTTGTGAAAGACTTTTTCGAGAAACTCACGGTCTGCAACGCCGTTTGCTTTAGCTTCGATCTTGTAAACTCTCAGTGCGGCCCAAGCGTGAACCGGCGGATTGACATCGCCGAACGCCCATTCATACGCGGGAATCTGCCCGTTCGGATGCATATACCATTCGCGAAGAAGTAAAATTAGTTGCCGCTTTGCGAATTCGGAATCCACGAGAGCGAGCGGAATGCAGTGAAAAGCTAGATCCCACGACGCATACCACGGATATTCCCACTTGTCCGGCATCGAAATGATGTCGTCATTATAAAGATGTTTCCAATCGGAATTGCGACCGGAACAACGGTCATTCGGCGGAGGCGAAGATCCGGGATCGCCTTCGAGCCAATCTTTGACAACGTAATGAAAATACTGCTTTGACCAAAGCATTCCCGACAGCGATTGCCGCATCACGTATTTTGCGTCGTTAGATAATTTTTCAGGAATGACGTTAGCGTAGAACTCATCGGCTTCGGTTCGCCGTTCATCGAAAATTTTATCGAAATCGTCGAAAGCGGATTCTCCGCGATTGAAATTCGTATTTGATAAACGCAGGCGAATTACAACTTCGGATTTCGCCGGAATATCGAATTTATAATTCGCCCCCACTTTCGTGCCGGTGTTTTCGGGATTTACCGCATCAGTTTTTCCGTTTACGATATATTCGTTGATTCCGTCTTTTACAAAAGGCGTTCTGTTTTGGATCCCGTAAAGTTTTTCGCCATTGGTTTCATTTTCCGTAAAGAGTACTTCCGGTGAGCCGTAGCAATAAAGCCAAAGTTTTTTCAGCGACGGGGCCTCGAACTCAATTGTTTGACCTGCCGATTTAGGCGGCGAAATCAATTTGGAACTTGGAACCTTGATCTCGGAACTTCCCCAAGACCAAGTATTCCTAAACCACGCCGTCGGCACAATATGCAGCGGTGCCGTTTCGCTTCCGCGATTTATCGCCGTTATTTTTATGCAAATATCGTCGATTCCGCCTTTGGCGTATTCGATAAAGACGTCAAAATATTTGTCGTTGTCGAATACTCCGGTGTCGATCAATTCGTATTCCGGATTCGTTTTGTCGCGGCGCCCGTTTTCCTCGTACAGATCCGCGTATGGAAAGGCCGCCTGCGGATATTTATAGAGAAATTTCATGTAAGAATGCGTCGGCGTGTTATCGAGATAAAAATAATACTCCTTAACATCTTCGCCGTGATTGCCTTTCGGCCCAGCCAGCCCGAAAAGCCGCTCTTTTAGGATCGCGTCCTGGCCATTCCAAAGCGAAACCGCGAAACAAAGGTTCTGCTTTCGGTCGCAAATGCCGGCAATACCGTCCTCATTCCAGCGGTATGCCCGTAATTGCGAATGCTCGAACGGAAAATAGTCCCACGCGCTGCCATCCGCCGAATAATCCTCGCGCACCGTTCCCCAGGCCCGCTCGCTGACATACGGCCCCCAATTCTTCCAGTCCGCTGTTTTCAAACGAGCCTCTTCGAGCCTCCTTTCTTCCGCATTTAGAATTTTTTGTGGCATAAATTTCTATGAGAATGGCATAACTTCAGAATAGTAGTAAAGCAAACTTTGTCAGAAACAGGCGGCCGAAGTTCTAGTGACCTGAACAGTGATATCACCTTGCGAATTACGCGGGACATATTACGCGGGACATATAATGTACTAGGTAGTGTTGACATTTCATTTTAGCCAGATCAGTGAGCTGGCAAAATAAATAAAGCTCAAATAGTTCTTTGACAGTTTATCGAAGCGGGAAAACACCCGCCTGAAATGCTTGATCTTGCCGATGAAGCACTCGACCAAGTGACGCTCTTTGTAAATATGCCGGTCATAATCTCTCGGCTGCCGGCGATTGGCACGAGGCGGAATAACGACTTCAGTATCTTCCGCCACCAGCGCATCAGTCAATTTAACTTTCATCACCTATTTGTGATGCCCGAATGTTTTATTCCGTTGATCTGAAATGTCAACACTACCTAGCTACAGCGCTAAATAAAACTCTTGACAATATTTTACAATAAGCGTAGTTTTGGCGGGTATCGTTGAATAAAATTGCTATTCGAGCAGCTTTCGGGTTGTTTGGCCCGTCGTAGACAAAACAATCTTTCTGTCAACCATTTTCCCGCTCGTCCATGAGCAGAAAGGATTTAAAGTGCAAAACAAAAAAATTCAGGGCACCAAAATTGGTTGGCAGGCGGTGGTGTCCGTTTCGCGGGAGCTGGGCGGCTATCAGTTGAAACGGGTGTACTGATTGACAAACCGCTAATTTAAGCATCTAACAAAGTATGAGGTAAATATGATGAAATTTGTATATTTGGTAATTATAGTGGTTTTGTTGACCGCATTAGCCATTATCGGAAGTAATCGCATAAAATCCGTGCCGTCCGTTTCGGCTAACCCGCAACCAGCAGTAACTCCAATCAAAAAGACTGATAATGACGTATCAGCCTTAAAAATCGCCGAAATGAAAAAAGACGGTGATTCGATACAGGTTTTCTTAAAGAACGTATCGCACAAAGAAATTAACGGTTTAACACTAGTTTTCGATGACAATTCAACAATAACAGTTGATTACACAATATCCGGAGATGGAATTTTTCCTGGTGCTTTAAAAGAAATAAGGATTCCGGCAGAAGCGAAAAGTGATTTGGTAGCAAACCCTGTCATAATAAATCCTTTCTTTAAAATTGTGGCGGTTATGTTTACTGATCGCACAGAAGAGGGCGATCCGAAATATATTTTAGAAATCAAAGATAGAAGACGGGGATTAAAAACTCAATTAGAGAATTTTTTACCCGATCTAGACAAAATGTCCGACGCTTCGAAAAAAGTGTCGCCATCCACGCTACAAGAAATAAAACGAAAAATCCTAACCCTTACCGTAGTAGATTCAAATGAATCTCATTCATTTAAGCAAGGTCTTAACGATGGTAAAGAAGACCTTCTCAAAATAATTGATGATGCTGTGAATCAACAAGATCAAGCTCAAGCTGATTTTCAAAAAGTCCAAAAAATTTTGAAGGAAAAAACAGACAAAATTAAAGATAGAATCATTAGACTTTAAGATCATTATTCACCGGAGGGTTTTACTGTGAAAAAATTCTTTTTCTTCTTGCTCGTGTCGTTTAATATTTGCTTGTTCACATCAGTTTCGTCTCCACAAAGTTGTATAGGAGTTTTAAACGGACATACAAGCTCTCGACCAAGTTGTCCTTATCCGTTCGGCACTAGGTATGATTGGAGAGACACCGACCTTGTAAGTTGGGGCGATGGTTCACCCGGCAGACAGTGGGTGCGTTCTGGCTTCGGGCAATGCAGAAGCGGTCTTAATTGTCCGCCGACAGTTGGGGCAATTGTGCATTCTCCCGGAATCGTGAGTCAACGTTGGAAAAACGGTCTTACCGCTCTTTATCAAGACGTGTGTGCCGATACTTCTGAGATCATTTATACACAACGCCCAGATGCTTGTACAACCTGTGGTAATCAAACCGGCGTTCCCTGCGGTGGCGACGAATGTTTTGGAGGTTTTTTCTTGGAAAATGAAAATTTGGATGATCCAAATCTTCTTCCCGAACCCGGCTGTTGCGATGCTTCCGAAAGGATTGCTTGCGAATTAAGCGGTGCGGTTTGGGATACTTTTACATGCACCTGCATTTCTCCAATTGTGATAGATGTAGCCGGAAACGGCTTCAATCTGACTAACGCAAAAAATGGCGTTTTATTTGATATTTTGAACCACGGAACGCTAAAACAGGTTTCCTGGACGGCAGCAAATTCTGATGATGCCTGGCTTGCTTTAGACAGAAACGGCAATGGAAGAATAGACAGAGGACGGGAACTGTTCGGCAGCTCGACGCCGCAGCCCGCTCTTCAACCCGGCGAATCGAAAAACGGATTCCGGGCGCTTGCCGTTTATGACCGGATACAACGGGGCGGAAACGGCGACGGAAAGATTAATCAACAAGATGGCATTTTTCAAGACTTGAAGCTGTGGCAAGACGCGAATCATAACGGCATTTCCGAGCCGGCTGAACTGCACGGCATATCCGAGTTGGGCCTTAGAGTAATCGAACTCGATTACACCGAAACCCGGCGGCAGGATGAAAACGGCAATTGGTTTAGATACCGGGCAAGAGTCCGCGATACACAAGGCTCGCAGATAGGACGTTGGGCTTGGGATGTCTTTCTCGACGTTGTACCGTAGACATAGACACGGCCGATTTTTTCTGATAGATTTCGAATGCGCTGATTACTAAGTATTCATTTCCTATTGCCACATAATTTTTTGTTTCTGAAGAAAGCCGCCTATTGGTTGTATAGGTGGTTAAACCAGTAATGAATAAACAAACGCTTCCCACCGGTCGTCCGTCTATGTCGAGAAACGCTCCAAAGTATGGTGCGGGCGGTGATGTGCATTCTGATGGTTCGGCAAGCATTTCCGCCGAACAACTCGATAATATCTTCGCCGCAGTCGGGCAGAAATTGCGTGATGGGCTGTCGAGCGAGGCAGAAGGAATCTTGGTAAAGGCGATTCGGGGCCGGAATCATACCGCGGACAACCTGGCAAATCTCAAGCGTCTTTTGGCATTTACCCTCGAAACGGTCGGGCGCTACAAGGAATCACTTGAGGCCGTAAAACCTTATGAGGACGAAGATTCGTTAAAGCGTCTGGATTTTGAAACGCAGGTTCGCGTCACGACTCAGCTTGCGATCTCATTTAATAATCTCGGCGACCATCCGAAGGCCGTAACACTTCTTAAAGAAACTCTCAAAAAAGCACAGGAAAACCACCTTATACACCTGTCGGGCATTATTGATAGTGCCCTCGCAAGGGTTTACCGCAAGCTTAACGAGTGTGCGATCTGCCGAGGTTACGCCGAGAAATCGTTGAATTATTTTCGCGAAAACGGTGATTGGCTAGGCATGGCTGAAGCACATCGCGAAATCGCCCTCAGCTACCATCAGGAAGGAAACAGCGAAAAATCGCTCGAACATTTCGAGCTCGGCATCCAGATCATCGGCGAACGTTCGGCCCCGTTTATGCTCGGTAAGCTTTACACCGATATGTCGGGCGCTTACTGGTTTCTCCGCCGCCCGCAGGATGGCGTCGAATGCCTGGAAAAATCCATCGCCTTTTTTGAGCGTACCGAGCATGTCCTTAATTCGGTGATCGCCTATAACAATCTCGGCCTCAATCTGATG
>JANMSP010000182.1:0-8365 GCA_031389475.1 Pyrinomonadaceae bacterium | reverse complement strand
GGGTGGGTCAAACCTCGCCGCACGCAGCAACTTGCAGCGACGTGACCGGAATGGCGACGTACATGGCTGACGACCCGGCGAACCGGTCGCTCGTCGAGCAGAGCGGGCGACGAGGAAGGCTTCGCGATCATCGGCGCTCGTCCGCGGCTGCTCGGAACCGGGAAGAGGCCCAACCAAAGTCGTGTTGCCACCACTAATAGCAATATACAATTTGTTGCCCTGCATCCACATCGCGGACGGCCCGGACGGGTGGCCTTCAGGTGCCGCGGCTCCCGACGGCAGGCCGTCGATCAAGGTATATCTGTCGCCGCCATTTGTAATGATCGAAATACGGCCGCTGTTGGGAAGGCCCGAAATTCCCGATTCAGACACCAAAAAATACCGTTGCCGTTGGGCATAGATGATCTTTTGCGGTGACCGCAGGCCGGTAATAAATGTAGTGCTGACTTGAGCCTCTATATCCAAAACCGCGAACGATGTTGAAAAGACCGCAAATGCGATGGTCGCTAAAGTTCCTTTACTAAACATACTCATTCTCCTTTTTCTAAACTTTTAATTTCCGGAGTTTCACGTCCGCAAAATGGGCAGACAGGGTGCTCGGTCCACTGTGGATCGAGAACCGATTCTGATTTTGTCTGTTTCTCCGCCATTCGCACGGTGACCGTTTCTTCGATCTCGATAAAAATTTGCGTCCGCGTATATTTCATATGCGATTTCTTGGTAATCAAGACTCTTAGAGTTACAATTCGTTTCGAAAGATACGCATTGTGCGAATAACGTTCTGGGTTGTGCTGCGAATGTAACGAGTCTCTACCAGCCGTCGGTGAAAGTCCTTGTAAAAAGCTTGGAGTTTTATTGGAAAAATGTGGGATTGAAGTAAATGCCGGAAATTGCGGAAAAAACAGAAATTATTTATCGATTCGGACGATTCGAAGTCGATACCGCGAACCGTATTTTGCTGTGCGAAGGGCAGACAATTGCCCTGACGCCGAAGATTTTCGATTTGCTCATGTTATTTATCGAAAATAACGGCCGATTGCTTACGAAGGACGAGATCATGGATTCGGTTTGGGCCGACAGCTTTGTCGAGGAAACGAATCTGACATCGAACATCTCACGCCTGCGCAAGATCCTGCATGACGGCGGAGCAAATTATATAGAGACGCTTCCGAAGCGCGGATACCGTTTCAAAGCGGAAATCGAAAACGGAGCGGAACCAAAAGAAATCATCGTAAGCCGGCGAACGACTGCCCGATACCATCAGACGACCGAGCAAATAGATACGACCGATGAAATAAAGCGCCTGCCCGAGAAGGAAACCACCCCTCTTTGGAAAGGAAGGCTTTTTTGGGCTGCCGCCGTAATTGCTGTACTCGTGGCTTCCGCCCTGGCGTTTCTATTTTTGAGAACGGATTTTGATTCCGGGAGGATCAAGTCGCTCGCGATTCTTCCGTTCAAGCCGCTGGCGACGGATAGCAGAGACGAATCGCTCGAAATTGGAATGGCCGATACTTTGATCAACCGGCTGGGGAATAACCGGGAGATCACCGTGCGCCCGCTGAGCTCCGTCCGCAGATACGGCGGCTTGGAACAAGATGCACTCGCGGCTGGCCGGTTACTCGGCGTCGATTCGGTTTTGGACGGCAGTATCCAGCGGCGGGAAGATAAGATCCGAGTAAATGTGCAGCTAATTCGCGTTTCAGATGGAACTCCGCTTTGGTCGGAATCGTTCGACGAGAAATACATCGATATTTTTTTAGTTCAGGACGCTATATCTACGCGAGTACAAACGGCGCTTACGCTGCGGCTGACCGGCGATGAAAAGAAGAGTCTTGAGAAACGATATACGAACAACCCTGAAGCTTATGAGCTTTATCTGCGCGGACGTTATCATTACCATAAGGTAACCGAGGCCGAGCTTCACAAAGCTATCGAATTTTACCGGCGGGCAATAGAGATCGACCCTGCATATGCGTTAGCCTATGCCGGGATGGCGGATGCGTACAGGACGTTGCCGATCGCGTACGGCAAGTCTTCCAAAGAAGGCTTCCCGCAGGCTAAAGCGGCGGCCCTCAAAGCACTGGAAATAGATCCGGAGCTAGCCGAAGGCCATGTGGTTCTTGGCTGGATCATGTTCTGGTATGACTGGGATTGGAGAACAGCGGAAAGTGAGTTAAAACGGGCTATAGAACTTGCTCCGAATAATTCTGAAGGCCGCCGGGCTTATGCGCATATATTGTCGAACCAGGCACGGCACGACGAAGCAATTACCGAGATCAAACTCGCCAGGGAAATCGATCCGATGAATTTGCTGACCTCCGCTCTTTATGGCCAGTTCTTATTTTACGCGGGGCGTGACGACGAAGCCGTTGCAATGATCAACAAAGTCTTGGAAATCGAACCCAATTTCTGGGTCGCCAATAATGCTTTAGGAAGAGTCTATATTCGCCAGGAACGGTACTCGGAAGCCATAGTTATACTGGAAAAATCTATAGAATGGTCCGGCGGAAGTGTAGAGCCTATAACCCAGTTGGGCTACGCTCTCGCCAAATCGGGTAATCGCGAACAGGCGCTGGAAACGCTATCGGAATTACGATCGCGGGCAGCGAATACTTACGTCCCGGCGTATAATTTTGCAGTTATTCACAACGGCCTGGGGCAAAAAGAAGAAGCATTGAGTAATCTAGAAAAATCATTTAACGAACGCGAAGTCCAACTGACGTTTGTGAAAATAGATTCGCGCTGGAACAATCTCAGAACTGAGCCTCGATTCATTGATCTTATGAAGCGGATGAATTTTGAATAAAATGAAGATTGCATTGATCGGTTATGGTTCGATGGGAAAAATTATCGAATCGCTCGCCGGGGAAAAAGGCCACGAAATTATCGCGGTAATTGATGAGTCGGATGCGAATTTGACGGCTCGACTATTGGCTTCGAAACTGAGCGGTGCGGATGCAGTAATCGATTTTTCAAGCGCAGATGCCGTGGGGAGAAATGTCGAGGCCTGTTTAATGGCGGGTGTCCCACTGGTCGAGGGGACGACAGGCTGGAATGCGGAAATAGATGATGTCCGGGCACTCGTAAATGAGAAAAACGGTACATTCGTCTTCGGTGCGAATTTTTCGATCGGTGTGAATTTGTTTTACCGAATTACCGATTTTGCCTCCAAAATGATGGCGAAATTTCCTGAGTACGAAGGATTTATCGAAGAGCAGCATCATTCGCGAAAAAAAGATGCTCCGAGCGGAACGGCTTTGAAATTGAAAGAAATCGTTGCGAAGCATATTGAAAATGATTTCAGTATTTCGGCGACGCGGGCAGGTAATATTCCGGGGACACATCGTGCTGGATTTGACGGAACTGCTGATCAGATACTTCTGGAACACACGGCACGTAACCGCGAAGGTTTTGCGGCGGGAGCGATATTGGCGGCGGAATGGATCGTAAACAAGAAAGGATTTTACGATTTTACAGAAGTGATGGATGATATTTGCCGCGCGCGGTAAGTTCTATGTCGGAACCGGGAGAGACAGCGGCTGGTTCCTAATGCCGAGTCAGTACCGGGAGCGGTAGCGATTGGGTTCTTTATTCCTTAGCAGCTAAAACCCCGGTCGCTACCGCTCGCGGTACTGACAAGAGAAAAAACCGGTCGCTATCGCCCTCGGTTCCGCCAAGATTACAAAAATTATGACAAAGAAGATTGATTGGCTTCGCGGCTGCGCCACCGCTTTGGTGACACCGTTTCACAAAGACGGTTCGATAGACGACGCTTGTTTCAAATCGCTTGTCGAACGCCAGATAAAAAACGGCGTTTTTCTACTCGTTCCGTGCGGGACGACCGGCGAGAGTGTGACGATGAGCGAAACCGAACGGCTGCATGTTATTAAAATGACGGTCGAGACGGCAAAAGGGACGAATGCAAAAGTGATCGCCGGAACGGGCAGTAATAATACCGCGGCAACGATAGATTTCACACGTAAAGCACGGGAAGCCGGAGCAGATGCGGCATTGATCGTCGCGCCTTATTACAACAAACCCACGCAAGCTGGTATGTTTGCCCATTTTTCGGAGATCGCGAAATCTGTAAAAGGTTTTCCGATAATGCTTTACAATGTGCCGTCGCGGACGGCTTCGAATATTTCGGCGGAAACTACATTGCGGCTGGCGGATGCTTACGAAAACATTGTTGCTACCAAGGAGGCTTCCGGCGACTTGTCGCAAACTATGCAGATATTGAGAAACAGGCAAAAAAATTTCAAAGTCTTTTCGGGCGACGACGCGACTGCTTTGCCGCTGATCTCGCTCGGAGCCGACGGCTTAGTTTCGGTCTGCGCCAATGAGATCCCAAAGGAGACCTCGAAAATGGTCGAAAAGGCATTAGACGGAGCGCACACCTCTTCGCGAAAACTCCACTATCAAATCCTGCCCCTGATGGAAGCGAATTTCATCGAATCTTCACCCGCTCCCTGCAAATTTATAATGAAGGAAATGGGCCTGCTCGAAGAAAATCTGCGCTTGCCGCTGGTTCCGGTAACGGCGGAAACGCGGGCAATATTGAAAGCGGTGATGATGGAAATAGGTTTGTCGAGTCAGAACCGGGCGGGATAACGTCGGAGGTTCTGACCCGCCCGTTATTACGGTCATGATGGGCGATGTTATGCTTTTTACGTTTCGCTTCCCGCAATTATGTTAATGGGCGACGTTGCGGAGGTTTGAAATCTCCGAATTATTCTTGTTCTCGACACCGTTTTTGCGCTCTGTTCGGAATAATTTATGATGGTGTCGGAAAATGAAATGGCATCACAACCCAATATTTAAATATGAAAATGACAATTTTTTCCATTTATTTTTCACGATCTTTTGTGCAGGAATTGCGGCCCAGGTAAAACCTCGTGCCTATAGTCGTTTCCAGGAACCTGTAAAGAAATGATGATTTTGAAAGACGGGATCGAACAATTATTCGCGAAATCGCAATTTACGCCCGAAGACCGTGAAGTGTACGAAGAATTCAAAACCGCACTTCGCACTGGCGAAATCCGCTCGGCTGAAAAAGACGCGGACGGGAATTGGCATGCGAATCCTTGGGTGAAGCAGGGAATTTTGCTTGGTTTCCGGATGGGTAAGATGGTCAAAATGTCCAAGGAAACGGAGACATTCAAGTTCTTCGACAAGGACACGTTTCCGCTGCGGCCGATGACTTTGGATGATGGTGTGCGAATTGTGATGGGTGGTTCGACGATTCGCGACGGCAGCTATGTCGCTCCAAATGTTGTGCTGGTGCCGCCGTGTTATGTGAATGTCGGGGCTTATGTCGATGAAGGGACGATGATCGATTCGCACGCGCTGGTGGGCTCGTGCGCTCAGATCGGGAAACGGGTTCACCTTTCGGCGGCGGCTCAGATCGGCGGTGTTTTGGAGCCGGTTGGCGCGGTTCCGGTTATTATCGAAGATGATGTGTTAGTTGGCGGCAACACCGGTGTTTACGAAGGAACGATAGTCCGCGAACGCGCGGTTCTGGCTTCCGGCGTTATCCTGACGCGTTCGACACCGCTATTCGATCTCGTCAAAGGCGTCATCTATAAATCCGAAGGAGACAAGCCGCTCGAAGTTCCCGCCGGTGCGGTCGTCGTCCAGGGTTCGCGGGCCGTGACAAGCGAACAAGGAAAGGCGTGGGGTTTGTCGATCTATGCGCCGATTATTGTTAAATACCGTGATGAGAAGACCGATGCTTCGACGAAACTCGAGGATTATTTAAGATAGGTTTGATGTATAATAACGATCATGGCTACAACAGTTTCGCAAATGACCGTCCACGAACTTCGCGATCTCATCGGTGATGTAATAGAAGAAAAGCTCGCGTTTCTCATTGGCGAAGATGAATCGGAAATTGCCGATGAATTGAGGGAACGCCTTCTGCGACAAAAGTCACAGATCGCGAACGGCGAACGCGGCGTGTCAATGGAAGATGCAGTTACACGCCTCGGGCTTAATTAACCATGTTTAGAATTCGTTTCGTTGATGATGCCGTCGAAGACCTCGAACGGCTGGATAGATCAGTATCTCGGAAGCTAATTAAAAAGATAAAGTGGCTCGCGGAAAATGCTGAAACGATCAAACCGATCGGACTGCGAGGCGATCTAAGCGGGCTCTCCAAACTCCGGCAAGGTGATTTTCGGATAATTTACGAATTGCTCAACCAGGAGCAATTGGTGATTATTCATTTCATCGGGCATCGAAGTGAAGTGTACAAGAAGCGTTAAAAGTCGCTGTTAGATAAGTTATAAAATAATGGAAAACGAAGAAAACGTTGAAAATGACAAGCCATTGGGAAGAGTTTCCGCTTTAGGACAAAAGATCATTGGCGAAATTGAGGTGATCGGCGGAATTTTGACCGGCGATCCGCTGACGCAGGCCGAAGGCGAATTTAATGTTGAGGTCGGCGAGGTTCGGGAAGAGATTGAGGAAGACCTGGAGGAATCGAACGAATCTAAATAGCCGATGATACCAATACAAAAAACCAAAACCTTCGTATTGCCGAAGCGACTTCAGGGTTTACAACCTACTTTGATCCGCCAGTTTTTTGAGCGTGCATTGCCTGACAGTATTAATTTCGGCCTTGGCGAGCCTGATTTGCCGACGCCGCAGTTTATTCGTGATGAAGCTGCACGGGTGACGCTGAATGAGCAAAACGGATATACGTCGCATCCCGGAATCCCGGCTTTGCGGACGCTGATAGCGGAACAGTATCCGCATCTGGGCCTGACGATGACAGACGTTGTTGTTACTGTCGGCTCGCAGGAAGCTATGACGGCCGCATTTTTGTCGATAGTCGATGACGGCGACGAGGTTTTGCTCCCGAATCCGTGCTTTCCGGCTTACGAAGCGTGCGTGAGGATCTCCGGCGGCATTCCGGTTTATTATCGCCTTTCCGCGGACAATGATTTTAAGTTTGATATTTCTGACTTTAAATCTCAGATAACGGATAAGACGAAAGCGGTGGTCGTGATTTCGCCGTCCAATCCGACCGGGAAGATATTCACTGAGAATGATCTAAGGCAAATAGCGGATGCATTGAAAGATACCGGAATTTATCTTATATCCGATGAAATATACAGCGATCTTTATTTTGGTGAAAAGCCGCATTCGGCGTCGGAATTTTATGATAAGACCGTTATAGTTACGGGTTTATCTAAATCTTTGAGCATGACCGGCTGGCGCATCGGCTGGCTGGCAAGTTCGCGGAAGGAGATCACGCAGGCGGTTCAGATTCTGCATGGTTTTCTGACCGTTTGCACATCGGCTATCACGCAAAAGGCATCTTTATTGGGCTGGACCAACGAAGCCGAGGCGGCAAAACAGCACGCACGGGACGTTTATAAATCCCGCGGCGAATACCTCGTAAAATTACTAAAGGACGAACTCGGCCTGCACGCGACGGCGCCGGACGGGGCGTTTTATACGATGCTCGATGTTCGCGAACTTGGCGACGACATCGAGATCGCCGAAAAATTCCTGCAAAACCGCGTAATAACCGTGCCGGGTGTAGCCTTCGGTACAGAAGCGAAAGGCTTTTTGCGCTTATCCTTTTGCAACACCGAAGAAAAAATGGCCGAAGGTGTGCGGCGGATGAAAGAAGTTTTATAGAGTCCGTCTCCTAGTCGTTCCGCGATCCTGTTACTCTCTTTTTTTCTTATTTCGTGTATTTCGTGGGAAAACTCTTAAAACCATTATCCACGAACTACACGAAAGAAGAAAAATAAGATCAAAAAAGCATGGCCGGCTTGTTGGCCTTTGCGGGCACCACGAAACCGGGACGCGACCTGCCCGGAAAAAAACACTTTTCGGATTTCGGGGACGCGTGGTAAACTTCGGTTTTAATATAAATCACTCCCATCAATTGGCTGAATTTCGGCTGATCCGACTTTTAGCAGACTAGATAATTGATGGAGAAACCATCCACATCGATTTTGGAATTGTCACGCCGCCTTTTGGCAGCGGAGGCGAAAGCGCGGACCGCCGCTGATTCTCATGAGGCGGTGCTTGTGTGCGAAAAACTGCGCGGCGCGCTGACGCGGCTTGCCGGTGCGGAAGGTTTTATCGCGCTCATGCGGCGGTCGCTTGCATTGGCACGTGCGGATGTTCCCGCGCTAAAAGACGCGCAGCTGGGTGCTGACGGGTGTATCGAGAGCCTTGAAAATTCTGTGAACGGCGACAGCACTGAGGCAGGAACCGCGCTCACGGCTCATTTTCTCTGGCTGCTGGTGACCTTCGTCGGCGAGCCTATCGCGATTCGGCTTGTAAGCGAGACCTGGCCGGATGTGGTGACGGATGATGAATGACAGCTTGTCAGAACCGCGAGCGG
>JANMSP010000066.1:0-1678 GCA_031389475.1 Pyrinomonadaceae bacterium | reverse complement strand
GGCGGGAGTCCATCCTGATCTCGAGCGAAAAACTCGCGAGGACCCCCGCCGGATCGGAAAAATACGAGGAACTATGAAACCCATCTCGATAGACCGTGCCCCACACTGGACGCCCCGCATGGAGGCAACAATGAAACGCCTGTCCATAGCGGTGAGCCTCGCCGCCTCGATGTGGGCGTGTGGCAACCCAACCGCCCCCGGGCCTTTCGCGTCACTACCATTCGTGCCGCCGCCAGCCACGCCGACGCCAATCCCGCCTCCGACCCGGCTGATGACCTTCTTCGATGGGGCGTCGGGACTCTCGACATCAGACGTGCGCGACGTCCATGACCAGATCGTACGCTTCAACTCAGCTGGCGAGTTGATCTGGACCCTCGACGACAGGCATTTCAAGTCATACCCGGTGAACGGCAACACGATCCGAGGCCCCGGGCAGAATGACTGGTTCCAGATTTACTTTGGAACCAAGGACGGGGAGCGGCGGGCCTACCTCGGCTGGGACGAAGCCTGGTGCCACTGTCCTGGTTACCCCCCCTCCATCATCGATGTCGAGGTGGTGGATGGGCGCGTGATCTTTCGCGCGACCGACGTCCTCGTGCCTCGGCCCTGAGGGAGAAAACGCCGAAAATCAGGGATGGGCGCTCGGACGGCGGGCGAGCAGGTGCTCGCGGCCCCAGGCCGCGTGTTCGCGAACCACCGGGTCTTCGTCCCCGAGCAGGACTTCGAGCAGCGGGAGGTGGGCGGGCGACCCCGCGTTGCCGATCGCCACCGCTACGTTGCGCAGGAGCCCGCGGCGTTTGCTGCGCTTGATGGGGTTCTTCCGAAATCGTTCCCGAAAGGCCTCAGGGGTGAGACTCGCCAGCTCTTCGAATGACGGGGCGACATTGCCCGGACGAGGCTCAAACTCCGGGCCGCCAAAGACCCGACGTTTTCGATTCCACGGGCACACGTCCTGACAGATGTCGCAGCCGAACACGTGCCGGCCCATGGCACCTCGGAGTTCGGGGTCGATCGCGTCCTTCACTTCGATGGTGAGGTAGCTGATGCAGCGGCGGGCGTCCAAGACGTACGGCTCGGGGAAGGCCTGGGTGGGGCAGGCGTCGAGACAGGCGCGGCAGGTGCCGCAGATATCCGTGGTCGGCGCGTCCGGCTCAAGGTCGAGATCCGTGACGAGGACGCCTATGAAGAACCAGGATCCGAGCCGCTGGTTGAGCACGCAGGTGTTCTTGCCGTAGCTGCCAAGGCCCGCGGCCACCGCGTACGCTTTCTCGGCGACCGGACCGGTATCGACATAGGCGCGGGATTCGAACCTGCCGAACTCCCGGCCCAAAAAGTGGCGAAGCGCCTCGAGGCGTTTACGAACCACGTCGTGATAGTCGTCGCCCCAGGCGTATCGGGCGATCCAGGCGGTGTCCTCGGGAGCTTCCGTCGAATAGGGATGAGCAGTGTCGTACTGAAGTGCGGCGACCAAGACACTCGTCGCCCACGGAAAAGCGACCTTCATATCGGACCGCTTTTCGACCTGGTCGGTCAGATAGTCCATGACTCCCGCGTGCCCCTTTTCCACCCAGCGCCGGAAGTGGCTGAGAAGAGGCGGAGCGACCGCGCTCGCGATGCGGGCCTCGTCAAATCCCGCCTCATGCGCCAGTTTGCGAACGAGAGCGGCACGCGAGGCGGA
>JANMSP010000039.1:0-3905 GCA_031389475.1 Pyrinomonadaceae bacterium | reverse complement strand
GAAAAGCATGATTCATGAGAGCGTTTTTCACGCTTGATACAGCGTATCATACATGAACGTGCGGGCAAAGCGATTGCGGTTATTGATTCTTCAAAGTGCGGTCTAAAACCTTTTTCGCGTCGCGTACGGCATCGAGTTTTTCTTCGCTCGTAAACGTCTCCCAGCCCTGGAAAAACAGTACGCCGAAGTCCTGCGGGTATTCGCGGCCTTCGTGTTTGAACCACTCGCTCATCGTCTGATGCGGATTGTCGTATTCCAGAACAGCCGATTCGACATCGAATACCGGCAGCAGATCGACCTCGCCGAGATCCTGCACTTCCCTCATTAGCTTCGCGGCCAGTCTTGCGTCAACGATCTCTTCTATCCTTTGATCGAACAGCTTTCCGAGATCGAGCTTCTGCGATCCGGCGAGGTGCATCTCACCGGTGCCAATCAAGAGCCAGTTCAACGATACGCTTGTTTCCTTCGCAATTTTTATCAGCACCTCAGGAGCCGGCATTCGCCCCTGAAAGTAATTACGCACGGTGGCATGTGGAATTCCAAGCCGCCTCGCGATAGCTGCCATCGTCGCAAATCCAAATGCCTGTTTTAATCTGTCCTCAAAACTTTCCGCCATAATCGAATGTAACATTTATTATAAAGTAATCTTCCGGCGATTGCATTTCTGCCAAAGTTCTGAGTTCAAGCTTCAGCTTGTCTTACGCCTGAAGCCAAAGACAAGCTGAAGCTTGAACTCAGAACAAAAGCATATTTTACCCGCTTTGCTTGACAGCCCGATAGCCGGAAAAGTATATTTTGAAGTTCGACTGGTGTCGACCGATACGGTAAAATTACCTGCTGTCGCGTTTCCACGCAGTAAGCCGTCCTAGCTCAGTTGGTAGAGCATTCGATTCGTAATCGAAAGGTCGTCGGTTCGACTCCGATGGACGGCTCCATTAAATATCGAAGGGAAAATAGAATTAAGGGCATCGGGAAAATCTCGATGCCCCTTTCTGTGCCGTTTTGGGTTAGCCGTTAAGCAGGATCATTTGATCAGTATCGGTTCACCAAAGCCCAATTCCTTGAGCCGCGGAAGCTGCGTTTTGGCGTCTCCGACGACCAGCCAGATCATCTTATCGGCATTCAGATATTTTTGCGATAAGTCTTTTATCTGCTGAACGGTCATGGTTTTTACGATCTGTTCCCGGCCCTTTACGTAATCATATTTCCAGCCGTATTTGCTGATATTCTCAAGCATATTCAGCTTTGCACCGGCCGTTTCAAAAGCTCTTGCGTTGCTTTTGATGAGGAAGCCCTGGGTCGTTTCCAGATCGCCCTGAGAGAACGTTTTCGGATAATCCTGCACGATAGATTTGATCAACTGCGCTGATTCCAGGGTAACGTTGCTTCTTACACCGCTTGCAATCGTAAACGGCCCGGCGGTTCCCGTCCCGGAGAAACCCGAATTAATGCCGTAGGTGTATCCCTTCCCTTCGCGAAGCTGCTGGGTTAAGCGTGACGCAAAACCGCCGCCGCCGAGAATGTAATTCATTACGGTCGCCGGGTAAAAGTCCGTATCTTTCTGGGCCAAGGCCGGATAGCCGAAACGTATCACCGATTGTTTCGCATCAGGCACGTCATAAAAATAGATCTGCGATTTTGCAGGCGGTGCGGGTGTTCTATAGACGGGAATCTCGACCTTTTTCGCGGCCCAACGCTTATTGATCGATGCCATCGAGCCGGTGACTTTGGCCTTATCGATGTCGCCGACGACGTGCATTCTGGCCACCGAAGGCGACAGGTTTTTGCCGTAATACGCCTTGAGATCGTCGAGCGTGATCGCGTTCACGGATTCGATCGTTCCGAGAATGCTGCGCGAACGAATGCTGTCCTTGCCGAAGATCAGCATATTATATTGATTTTGAGCAACAGCGTTCGGATTGCCTTCCTGCTGGCGGATCTGGCTGATCGTGCTTTGTTTGATAAGGTCGAATTCCTTTGCGTCCCATCGCGGTTCTAGCAGGATCTCTTCAACCAAAGCCAATGTCGCATCGTAGTTTTTAGCTAAGGTATTGACCGAAATTCGAACATCTTCGGCACCCGCTGAAACGCTTATCGTCGCTCCAAGCTGCTGGATCAGTTCCTCAAGTTCCTGCGGCGTTTTCTTTTGCGTTCCCTGTGTCATCATTCGCGCCGTCAAATTTGAAACGCCGGCCTTGTCCATACTTTCCTGAAGTTGTCCGCCGTCGATCACGATCTCAAACGTGACCAGCGGCACCTCATTGTTGCTGACGCCGAGAATCCGCATTTGATTTGAAAGCCTGGTTTCCCAAATTGCCGGAATCTTAACTTCCGGGGCTGCTCCGTACGGTGGTTCGACGCTGCGGTCGAATGTCGAAGGCGTGCGTTCATAGGTTGCTATCGCGGACGGATCGACAGTGTCTTCGGCTCCCTGGACTATGGCTTCTTCCACAACTTCAGCTTTTTTAGAACCGTCGAGCGCCAGCGCCAACTTGCCCTTCGGCACAAACGAAGTCGCCACGTAATTTCTGCCTTTGATGTACTTCTGGTAAACCCGCGTTACATCGGCGGTCGTCACGGAGAGAATGTTCTGGATGTCCTTCTCAATAAATCCGGGGTCGTTGGCAAAAATATTGTACTGGGCAAGCTGAACGCCTTTGCCTAAAACGTTGGAAAGGGAATTGTAAAACTGCGTTTCCTGCCCGGCTTTGATCCGGCTCAGGTCCTTTTCGGAAATACCGTCTTTTTCAAATTTGGCAAACGCTTCGTCAATCGCTTTCGCCACTTCATCGAGGTCTTTATCAGCAAAAGCACGCACCGACAAGTGCATTTGCCCCGCCAATTCAGCAAGTCGATTGGATATGGAAATATCGGAAGTGAGTTTTTTACCCTCCACCAGAACCTGATAAAAGGGTGCTTTTTTGCCCTCCGAAAGATATTCCGCCAGAGCTCCAAGCGCGTAAGAATCAGGATGGTATCCTTCCACCGTCACCCACGCCATCGTCAATTCCGGCAATCTGGCAAAATTGTCTTCGTGATAAAATTTAACCGTTTCCTTAACCGTGCCCGGACGTTTCGCCAACGGTTTAACGTCTTCGCCGCGCTTGATTTCGCTGAAATATTTCTCCACCCATTTACGCGCCTGTGCCGTATCGAAATCTCCGGCCACAACTAGCGTCACGTTGTTCGGAACATACCAACGCCGGAAAAATTCTTTCACATCCGCGAGTTGAGCATTTTGCAAATCGTCGAGCGAGCCGATTACCTGCCAATTGTAGGGATGATCTGACGGGTAAAGATTTTTATCAATCACATACGATGTATGTCCATACGGATTATTATCGTAGCTCTGCCGCTTCTCGTTTTTGACCACCTGTTTTTCCTTCGCCAGAACCGGCTCGGTCACGGTGTTGATAAACCAGCCGAGCTTGTCGGCTTCCGCCCAGATCATTTTTTCCAAAGCATCTTTAGGCACGGTTTGCAGATAATTCGTCCGGTCGCGCGAAGTCGAACCGTTCGCGCCGGAACCGCCGATGCGCGCCGTCATTTTATCAAGCCCGCCTTTACCCAGATTTTCCGATTCGAGAAACAACAAATGCTCGAAAAGATGCGCGAACCCGGTGCGCCCGACTTTCTCGCGCGCCGACCCGACGTGCGCCGTCAAATTAACGGCAACCACCGGATCGCTGCGGTCAACGTGAAAAATCACATCCAAACCGTTCGGCAAAGTAAATTTTTCGTGTTCGACCTTAAACGACGGTTTTCCCGCAGTTTTTTGAGCGGAAACGGAAATCAAAGGAAACAAAAGCAATGTCAAAACAAGCAAAAAAGATGTCGCGGTTTTCATATTTTATTTTTAAAGGGAAATTTACTAAAAGCAGCGCCTTTCAAAAATTAAGATGCGA
>JANMSP010000038.1:0-4421 GCA_031389475.1 Pyrinomonadaceae bacterium | reverse complement strand
ACCACCGCCTCCGCCGAAAGCTGTACCTAGTACCAATCGGCCTTCGGACCCGCACCTGAATAGGTCAACCGCCAACGAAACCAGCGATCTCGTGAAACTGAGCAGTGGAGCCCCGGTGGCGCACGTCGGCAGTGGCGAGCGGAACTTACTCGTTGACGTGCCGTTTGGCGGCGGGCAAATTATCATTCTGACCGACCCGTTCATCGTATCGAATAACGGATTAAATATGGCCGATAACGCTCAGCTTGCGATCAATATGGTGACATCAGGCGGCGGTTTGATCGCATTTGACGAGTATCATCAAGGCTACGGCTCGAACAACAATCAGCTCGTTCAATTCTTCGAAGGCACGCCGGTTTCCAGTATATTTTTGCAATTGACGGCCATCGTCGCATTCGTGTTTTTTTCGCAGAGCCGGCGGTTCGCACGGCCGTTGGATGAAAAAGAACCGGACCGTCTTTCTAAACTTGAGTACGTCGCGGCGATGGCGGAATTGCAGCGGCGCACGAAATCCTACGATCTGGCAATTGAAAGTATTTACAATGATTTTCGCAGGCGTTCGGCCAAACTTCTCGGCGTAGATAACACAACGGTCAAACGAAAAGATCTTGCGATTTTGATAGCCGGCAGGATAAAGGCTCAAGCAAAGGAGATCGACGAAACTATGTTCAAATGCGAGGACATTATCCACGGCGAACCGACAAATAAGAATGAAACTTTACGGCTTGTAACCCGACTTCGCGAGATCGAGGAAATGCTGGGACTAAAAAGATCGAGGACAGCGAAAATTTAGCAGATGTCGAATTTCGAGCTAATTCTATTGGTTATTTTGTTCTTTGTCACAAGCGTGATCGGCGTTATCACGGGCAGTAATTCGCTCATTACCGTTCCGGTGATGTTCCAATTCGGGATCGATGAAAGGGAAGCCATCGCGACCAATATGTTCGGGCTGACGTTTATGGCGATAGGTGCGACGATCCCTTTTGTTCGCCAAAAAAAGATCGATTACCGCAAGCTTTCGCCGCTGGTGGTTTTGACTTTGATAAGCTCGGCCATCGGCGCGGTTCTAGTCGGGTTGATCACGAATCAGGGCATTAAGCTGATGGTTTCGGTCGCGATGATCGTCGTCGCGGTATTTACGCTGATAAAACGCGATTCGGGTACGGAAGCTAGAGCGGTTTCGCCAAACGCTATATTGCTGACATGGCTCTTTACGTTCTTGCTCGGTATTTACGGCGGGCTTTACAGCGGCGGTTATGTCACGATCCTGACGGCGATGCTCGTTGCATTTTTCGGAATGACGTTTTCAGAATCGGTCGCCGCGACAAAATTTATAAATGTCTTTTCGTCATCGATTGCCACAGCCGTTTTTATGTGGCAACGTTTAGTAAATTACCGGCTCGGGATCATTCTTGCGGTGACGATGTTTATCGGGGCTTATGCCGGTGCCCATTACGCCGCAAAATTGAACGACGTTTGGATAAAACGGATATTCCTGGCCACCGTTTTTTTACTGGCAATCAAAACACTATTCGATTTTATTTAAGGCTTGTAAAACGACAACCGTGCTTTTGAAATACTGATCCGTCAACTTGTTGCCAGTTCTTTGGGCTATGCCCATCTATTTGCGGAAAAGCTATGCTTTTCCGAAACAGCCAATTTAGACTCGCGGCTATGCCGCCGTTCTTTGCGAGCCGCGCGAGCGGCGGCATAGCCGCAGGATAATATTCCAGCCAACCGGAAAAGCATAGCTTTTCCGCAAATAGAGCGGCGAAGCCGCTGGTTGGGCGATAGAAATATTAAAGAAGCATTGGTTACAGGTTATTTATAAGAAGTAGAAGATTTATCAGCAGACGTTCGAGCAAAACTAATATTAATGCTAACTTACACACCTTCAACCGTCGCTCACATCATTAACGAACTCCGCAAAACCATCGTCGGACAAGACGAGGTTATTGAGCAAATCCTGGTCGCGATTTTGGCCGAGGGACACGCACTGCTCGAAGGCGTGCCCGGAACGGCGAAAACTTTGACCGTTAAAACGCTTGCCGAGATCATCGGTGCGGGATTTTCGCGTATTCAGTTCACGCCGGATCTGATGCCTTCGGACATCACGGGTACGAACGTTTTCAATATGCAAAATTCGGAATTCTCACTGAGGCAAGGTCCGATCTTTACGGACATTCTGCTTGCTGACGAGATAAACCGCACGCCGCCGAAAACACAGGCCGCATTGCTCGAAGCGATGGAGGAACGGCAAACGACGATCGATGGCGAACGCTATCCGCTGTCGCCGTTATTTACGGTTTTGGCAACTGAAAATCCGATCGAATACGAGGGAACTTATCCGCTGCCTGAAGCCCAACTCGACCGTTTTTTGCTGAAAATTATTATCGATTATCCTACTCAGGAAGACGAGCAGGAAATAGTAGCCCGCTGGGACGCCGGGTTTAACTCGCATCATCTGGAACGCGTTCAAATCCAGCAGCTGCCTGATCCGGCGGCGATGCAGCATTGCAGGATGGAAGTCAGGCAGATGCGGATGGAGCCCGGCGTGCAGAAATATATTGTCGATATTGTGCGGAAGACGCGCAGCCATCCGACAATACTTTACGGTGCAAGCCCGCGTGCATCGGTTGCGCTGCTGCTCGGATCGAAAGCCCTTGCGGCAATTCGCGGCCGCGATTTTCCGACGCCGGACGACATTCGCGACGTGGCAATGCCGGTTTTGCGTCACCGCCTGGCATTGAGAGCGGAAGCCGAACTTGAAGGAGCGACGACCGATGCAGTTATTTCGGATATTTTGAAGACGGTAGAAGTGCCGAGATAGGCATTAGAAATTCAATTAATTGCCACTAGCTTTAGCTAGTGGTTTGAGTTAATTAGTTTCGCGGCTTTAGCCGAATTATGCGGTTAAAGCAATAATGCTGGAGCTTTATTCTTCATTTTGGCTAAAGCCGATTCTTTTGTACAAACTAACCACTAGCTAAAGCTAGTGGCAATTCAACAATGAAAACGTCTCGTTTTCATCGTTAAGTCGTGGGAGTCCCACTTGACTTTGGTTTATCGTCTTTTGGGGCAGGCGGCTGAGATTTTGATGGTGGTTCAGTTTTCGGAGGTGTCGAGGTTGTTTTGGGCGACGTATTCGGCACAACTACCGTTCCTACATTCGCATTCGCCGCAGCCTTCGGTGTCGGTTTTACAGTCGCCGTATTAGTATTCACCGGCACCGGCACGAGCACTACACCGTCCGGCGGCATGAATGGGCTTCCCGTGTTCGGGTCGATCATGTAAACCTGTCCGCCGGGCGGCACATAGCCGGGCAGAGGTGCGCCCGGAGGCGGCATGCCGCCATTTCCCCACGGATTATAATTATCTCCGCCTGACAAAGTTCCCGGCGGCTGTTCCATCATGTTCGAATTGCTCATCGCCCCAGGTATCGGATTAGGCATCATTGCGAGATTTTGCTCCTCGATCCCTGTTGCCGGATTGATCGGCTGCACGGGCTGTCCGTTCGCGTCGGGCTGAAGCCGGGTGATCGGATTCGTCTGTTTAACCGACGTTCCATAGATCATTGCGGCCGCCAAAACGGAAATGCCCGCCAAAACTATAAACGCCGTTTTCCAGAGATTATTGCCTGATGAAACCGCCGGATTCGCAAGATCATTTGCAAGTTGATCAAGCGCCGCACCAAACTCCTCAGCGGATTGATAGCGAAGCTCCGGGTCTTTAGCAAGGGCTTTAAAAACGACCGGTTCAACGGCGGGCGGCATGTCTTTGCGAAACGGAGCGATCGGCGGCGGGTCTTCTTCCGTGTGCTTGAGCATCACGTCGGTCGGCGTTTCGCCATTGAACGGGGTTGCACCGGCGAGCATTTGATAAAGAATAACGCCGAGGCTGTAAACATCCGTGCGCCCATCAGCCTTCGTCAAGCCTGAAAACTGTTCGGGAGCCGTATAGGCGATATTCTTATCGGCAGGGGCCTTCTGAGCGGAGTTTTCAGTCGAGCTGAAATCGAAGACCTTTACCCGGACGCTGCCGTCCGCTGTATTAGCTACCAATATTTTGTCCGGATTCAGCTTGCCGTGAATAACATCTTTCGAGGAGGCCGAAGCCAATGCAGAAGCTGTTTGTGCGGCAATATTAACTGCTCTTTCGGGGGCGAATTGCCCGTCACTGCTGATAAATTGTGTCAAGGTTTCGCCTTCAAACCCTTCGAAAACGATATAGACCGATCCGTCGGCATTCGCGGCAAAATCGCTGACGGCCAGAATATTCGGGTGCGAAATTAGAACAGCGTTGCGGGCCTCCGCGGAAAACTGTTTGCGGACTCTTTCATCAGCGGCGAGCGACGACGGAAGTATCTTCAGCGTCACCGGCTTGTCCATAAAAAGGTGCCAGCCGCGATACATATCGCCGAG
>JANMSP010000544.1:0-13753 GCA_031389475.1 Pyrinomonadaceae bacterium | reverse complement strand
ACCGCAGCATCATCGTCATCTGCTGGAAAAAGTTTACTTTGACTACGAGGAAACAGGAAAAGGAAATTACGAGATGAGGCCGCTTTCCTATGAATTGCTAAAGGCGGATTGTGTTCATTGGCTTGATCATCGGTTCAATTTGGTTTGGCTTGTGTACAAGGTCTTATACTATCCATTCCTGCTCGACGAGCCGCGGAAGCGAAACCGGGTTCTGGCTCAAATCAAGCAAAAGATGTTTCCGGGTCCGCCCGATCTGACGCGTTCCGAACTGGATAAACTATGTGTCAATACAACCTTTGAAAATAGCTTTTTTCTGCACTTCGCGGGCAGCGTGGAAGATATGGATGGCTGCACCTCTGCAATCTCCGCCGCATAATGAAAAATTTTCTAAATATTATTGGACGGCGGCTGCGGGGGAGGTTTCAACCAGGAGAACCAGCCGATTTTATTGAGGTAGAGCGGGCCGAGCGATTTTTTTATCTGGATTATTTGCGGAAAGAGATGACCGTTTTCGATGTTGGGGCGAACGTCGGCGAGATGACGCTGCTATTTTCACCGTTTGTGGCCGACGGCAGCGTTCACGCTTTTGAAGCAAGTAAATCCACATTCAAACGCCTTGAACTGGTTTGCAGTGCAACCGAAAGACGCAATGTCGTGTTGAATAATCTAGCCCTTGCTGAAAAAACCGGAACCATTAATTTGCACGTTTACGACGAAACTCTCTCAACCTTTAATTCTCAGGCGGCGAGACCGCTCAAAGATTACGGGCTGGACATCGAGCCTGTTGGCATAGAGGAAGTGGCGGCGCAAACTGTCGATGATTACTGCGAAAGCAAGAGTATCGAGCGAATTGATCTGCTAAAGATCGATGTCGAGGGCGCGGAATTTCAAGTCATGCAGGGAGCGCGCCGGATGCTGCGGGATAAGCGAATCGGATGTCTGACATTTGAGTTCGGCCAGACTACTTTCGACATGGGAAACAGCCCTGAGGAAATCGAAATTTTCTTGCGGGAGATGGGCTACAAAATTCGCAACATGGTCAAAGGCGATCCTGTTTTCCCCGGTCGCGAGAGCGTCCAAACCGCTAAATACTCGATGCATGTTGCGACGCCGAAATAAAAGCAAATAGATGATTCGTCTTAAACCGATCCTGGAGATTCCTGAGCGTGAATGCCCAAGCTGCTATTCTGCCCTTACGGCATCCGACTGGTTAATAACCGGGATGCGGAATCTCGCGGATTACCACTGCTCAAATTGCGGAAGTGAATTCTACGGTGATTTGCCCGCCGGGCAGGGCTTATACACGCCGGTTTTAATAGATAAAATAACTTGCACGGTCACAGGCGATGCCAATGCGGAATGGTTTTCCGGTTGGCTGGCAGATTCTTACGCTAATCGCAGCGAAGTGCCGCTCGGTTTTGAAACGCGAAAATTTTCGCCACCCCGAGATAAGGTAGTGGTGCTCAATTGTCTCGATACTTTATACGGCCATTCGCTGCTCAAACTGCTAAACGCACAGTATTACATTGATCATCATCCTGATGTGAGCCTAATAATAATACTACCGCGGTTTCTCGAATGGATGCTGCCCGATGGCGTCGCCGAAGCCTGGATAATCGACCTGCCATTAAAACGCGGGACAGAATGGAACGATTGGCTGGCGGGTGAGATCAGCCGGCGCCTCGAATCCGTCCCTGAGATTTATCTAAGCGTCGCGTTCTCGCACCCGCACGCCGAAGATTTCGATATCGAACGCTTCACACGCACCGCTCCGATTCCTTTGGAAAACTTGGGAAACCAGGAAAATCGGCCTGTAGTCACGTTTATTTGGCGCGAAGATAGGTTGTGGGAAGATACAAATCCTTCGACTCCTGAACGGTTAAGAAAGCATTTCCGCTCCCGAAAGCTGACGGACGTGCAGACACTTCGAGTTGTGAAATTCGCCGAATCATTGCGTCGTGAATTTCCGTTGCTTGATTTTGCCGTCGCCGGCTTAGGCGAGGCGAAAGGGTTGCCAGACTGGATTTCAGATTTAAGACTGACAAAGTTAGATGACGAAGCCGAACGCAGCTGGTGCGAGCGCTACGCTGGAAGCCATATCGTCATTGGAGTTCACGGTTCTAACATGCTTTTACCGTCAGCGCATTCCGGAAGCGTCATAGAGATCATCGGCAACGAGCGTTGGGGAAATTACCTGCAAGACATTCTTTTTCGCACTTCCGATCCTCGGGATATGTTCTTCCGTTACCGCTTTGTGCCGCATTCATCGACACCGGAGGATCTGGCCGGGTTGGCTTCGACGATGTTACGCTACGATGATTTTCAGCATTTGATGAGCCCGGAATTTTGCCGGCATCGGGAAAATTACGATTTCGAGAATTGGATCTCTCGTCCAAAAAGCTAACAATAATTCAAAGACATTTATGTGCGGCATCAGCGGAATTATTACGAGAGACAGATTATCGCCAAAATTGAAAGCAGCGGTATCGTTGATGAGCGCAGCCCAAACTCACCGCGGGCCGGATGGATCGGGTGAATTTTGTTCGGATAATATCGTCCTGGCCTCGCGGCGTCTCAGCATTATCGATCCGGAAGGCGGCTCGCAGCCGCTTTATAACGAAGACAGGTCTTTAGCCCTGATCATTAACGGCGAGATATACAACTATGTCGAGCTGCGTGACCGCTTGAAAGCTTCCGGCCATAAGTTCGATACCGAAGCCGACGGCGAAGTCATACTGCATCTTTACAAAGAGAACCCATCGGATTTCATCACTCACCTGCGCGGTATGTTCGCCTTCGCCCTGTGGGACGAAAACCGCCAGCGTCTTATCGTCGCCCGCGACAGGATGGGCGAAAAACCGCTGTATCTTTTCGAGAGTGAGGGTCAAATTCTATTCGCTTCGGAATTAAAAAGCCTGCTGCGTTCCGGCATTGTGCCTTTTGAACTCGATCCGCGTGCCGTCGATCTTTACTTTCACTATCAATATGTGCCCGAACCTCTGACGGCCGTTAAGGGCGTTCGCAAACTGGATGCCGCGCGAATGCTCATTGTGGACCTGGTGGAGTGGAAAATTGAGGAAAAAACTTATTGGAGCATGGAAGGTGTCCCGCCGATCGACGGCGATCCGGGTGAATTGATTCGTGAAAAATTAGAAGAAGTTAGTGAGCTGATAGTGCGTTCGGACATGCCGGTCGGGGTGGCTTTGAGCGGGGGTTTGGATTCGAGCGTTGTTGCGGCTTTTGCCGCTCGGCGGCAGCCCGATCTGTGCGCATTCAGCGTCGGTTATTCGGGAAGGCCCGATTCCGATGAACGGGCGGATGCAGAAGCTTTGGCTCGTCACCTGAATATTCAATTTTTCGATGTTGAGCTTGACACACGGGCGATAGTGGATTTTTTTCCGGAGCTTAACTATTGGCGCGACGATCCGGTCGCCGACATCTCCGGATTCGGCTACTACGCCGTGATGAAGCTCGCCCGCGAACACGGCGTGCCGGTCATGCTGCAGGGACAGGGCGGCGATGAATTATTTTGGGGTTACCCGCAGTTGCGCGAGGCTGTCACCGAAACGCGCAAGAAGGCTGCATTATTGCGCGATCCAATATCCCAAACAATTCTTCAATCTATGCCGCGTTTTCCGCACGACCGCTCGGTGAATGGGATTACCAACTGGCTTCGCGAACTCGGCGGTGTCCGATCCGCCTGGCGGACTGTCGATCAACAGCGTAAATTTCCGGAGCGGATGGTTTTCTATGATAGATCGCCGGATTTTGTTGCAGCGTCTGATCAAATGCAGTCATTCTACGGTCCCGGATTCAAAGAGCAAATTGATAGTAACGACGCTTATTCCCTCTTTTCATTTCCCGGCGGATGGGACGATATTGAAACGACTTTAACGGCTTTGGTATGCGCGACATATCTGCGCGGTAACGGGATCGTTCAGGGCGACCGTTTGGGCATGGCTTCATCGGTCGAAATGAGGCTTCCTCTGGTTGATCACAAATTTGTCGAAACGGTTATCGGCTTGCGAAAAACAGGGTCGGATGCCGGGCTGCCGCCGAAACAATGGCTCAAAGATGCCGTCAAAGGTGTATTGCCCGATTGGGTCTTGAACCGCCCAAAGCGCGGATTCGCTCCGCCGACCCGGGAATGGCACGATGCCATCTTTGCCGCCCACGGTGATTCACTGATCGACGGTTATCTTGTAATTTCAGGCGTCCTGAGCCGCGAAAGCGGACTGCGTTTGGCCAAAGGCGAATTCCCGGCGGAAGCCACAACGCCGCTTTCATTTAAGGCCCTTGTACTCGAACAATGGTGCCGCCAAATGTTAGAGTGCACGAGATCGCCCAAGGATGAGGGCGGAGGGATGAAGGATGAATATGAAAGGTAGAATTTTAGTTTGAAAAAGAAATTACGAATAGCCATCAACGCCCAGATTCCTTCCGGCAGCGGTTCCGGTGGGCTCGAGACCGTGCTGCGCGTTCTGACTTCGGCAGGTAAGCTTGACGGAGATGAGGAATATGTTTTTATCGGTCATTGGTCCGGCTCCGAATGGCTGAAGCCGCTATTGAATGAGCGGCAAACTTTAGTCACGGCTCAGCATCCCGAACCTCAGAATAAACCTGATCAAATAGAAAATCTTAAGCGTTTTCTAGGCCCGCTTCGGCCACTCGTTCGCGGCTTGAAAAATATCGTCGCTCCAACACCGGTGCGTGAAATGAACATAGGCATTCCGACATCGAGTGGTTTTTATGAAAGTCTGAATTGCGATGTCATTCATTTTCCGTATCAGGATTTCGTCAACTGTCGTGTGCCGGCGGTTTATAATCCGCACGATCTGCAGCATCTTCATTATCCTCAATTCTTTACGCCCGAAGGGATCAAAAGACGCGAAGTTATTTATCCGGCCGCGTGCTATGCGGCGCATACCGTTGTCGTTGCCTCTCAATTTGTTAAGCAGGATGTGATTGAAAAATACGGCGTGGAAGCGGAAAAAATTCAGGTGATTCATTGGTCGCCTCCTGAAATTGCTTTAAACGATTTTACGGAGGAAGAGGTGCGTCTTTTACTAGAAAAGTACGAGTGCCCGCCGCAGCCTTTTATCCTTTATCCGGCGATGTCGTGGGAGCATAAAAATCATATCCGTCTGCTCGAAGCCATAGCTTTGCTGAGCGAACGGGACGGACTGAAAATCAATCTTGTTTGCACCGGCCACAAAAACGCTTTTTATCCTGTTATAGAAAAACGGCTTCGCGAGTTGAAACTCGAGCGCCAAGTTAGATTTACGGGAATTGTCGAATACGAAGAACTAAGTATTTTTTACCGCTTGGCGCAATTCGTTATCATTCCCACGCTTTTCGAAGCCGCAAGTGCTCCGCTGTTCGAAGCCTGGCAACACGGAGCTCCGGTTGCTTGTTCGGCTGTAACTTCCCTGCCGGAACAAGCGGCCGACGCGGCTTTGCTCTTCGATCCTTTTTCAATCGATGCGATCGCAGCCGCAATTAGGGCGATGACATCCGACGAAACCTTGCGTGCTGGCCTTCGTAGTCGCGGATACGAACGGCTGCAAAGTTTCGACGCGGACCGAACGGCCAAAGCTTACAGAGCGATCTACAGAAAAGCGGCCGGCGTGACATTAAATGAAGAAGATATGCATTTATTAAAATTCGATTGGACACGCGGCGGCAAATAAAAATATCTGTGAAAATTTGACAAGCGCTAAAAAGAGGTGCAAAGCTAGGAAATCGAACGACTTTCACGGATAAGATTCAGCAGCGGCCGAATCTGACGTGATTTTGCGATTTCTGAGACGGGATTTGTGTGTTCCAGATTAAAACTATGCTCAAAAATAAAAATGGGGTAATTTTGCCCTCGATTTTAACTTTGCTATCTATATTTTTATCCGCGTGTTCCGGCGCTTCCGAGTCGAATGTTGCGTCAACAGTCAACGCTAATCGTACCGCCACGGTCGTAAACAACAATGTGTCCAACAATTTGCCCAACACCTCAGTCCCGGTTACGATCAATACGAATGTTTCCGCCGCAAACAGAAAGCCTGTAACACCCGTTAAAGATCCGGTTCCTGAAATCGGCAGCGGAGCAGCGGATTTTGGCTTGTTCGCGCAAGCGAAGGCCGCATTAAGCACCGATCCCGAACTTTCAACCGCTGTCATCGTTGAAATTAAGGAAGGCAACGCAACCCTGACCGGCAGCGTCTCAAGCGAAGCGCAAAAAGCAAAAGCAGGACAGCAGGTTCAAGGCATTAAGGGAATTAAAAGCGTCAAAAACAGTTTACGCGTCTCATAGCGAACTAAAGCTCTTAAAAACAAGGGGTTAATATATGAAAACGACAACCTTAGCATCAATTACGCTCTTATTTATAACAGTCGGGATTAGCGGCATCCAGGCTCAAACACCGGAGAAGAAAGAGGTTGAAACCCCGCCGACGGCCGCAGCTGATGCCTGGCGTAACGCAATGCCGCCCCAAAGCGAAGTTATCGCTCCCGACGCTGCCGAAGCGGACGAATTCGAGAGCGAGGAGACCGAGTCGCAGGTCGAGAACAGAATATTGAATCTCGAACAGCGGCTGCTGGAAGCTCTCAGACAGCGCGATCAGGCGACACTTAAAAATCTGTTGGCCGATGACATTGTAATAGCCGGATTAAATATTCCGGGGGCACAATCGGATAAGGTCCGCTTCATCGATTGGGCACAGAAAAAACTGGAACTTAAATCCTATGTCGTTCAAAAAACCGCGATCCGGGTATTTCCATCGACGGCGGTAGTTACGGTTCATTACAAGCGCCAGGCAAATATCGCCGGATCTCCGTCAGATGGCGATTTCATAGTTACCGGCGTTTGGGCAAAACGCGGAAAGCAATGGCAGGCAATCTCGCACCATGTCAGCCCCGTAGCGAAAATGTGACGCCGATTCGGTGCCGCGAATGAGCAAAAATTAAGTTCGAGCGAGTGGAGTCACTCGCTTTTTCCCATTTTGGCCGTCGCTTCGCAACTTCCACTCAACCGGCTTTCCTTAACTGATTAAGCCATTTGCATCGACACTGGCGTGGCCATAAAGTCTGAAAAGCATGAACACAAAGATTTATATTGCGGGATCGTCCGGCATGGTCGGCAGTGCGATTAAGCGCCATTTGGAGAATCTGGGTTATACGAATTTGCTTGCCAGGTCTTCCGAACAGTTGGACCTTATCAATCAAGCCGACACCGAAAATTTCTTCGCAAGTGAACGCCCTGAGGTCGTCATCCTTTCCGCCGGGAAGGTCGGCGGTATTCAGGCCAATGACACCTACCGTGCGGAATTCATTTACAACAACCTGATGATCGAGGCGAATGTTATAAACGCTTCGCACAAAAATGGGGTCAAAAAGCTGATTTTTCTGGGAAGTTCCTGTATCTACCCGAAACTCGCGGATCAGCCGATCAGGGAAGAAGAGCTTCTAACGGGCTATCTCGAACCGACCAACGAGCCTTACGCGATCGCCAAAATTGCGGGTATCAAACTCTGCGAAAACTATTACCGCCAATACGGCAGCAACTTTTATTCAGTAATGCCGACCAATCTTTACGGCATAAAAGATAATTTCGATCTGCACACTTCTCATGTCGTTCCCGCCCTGATTCGTAAGTTCCATGAAGGGAAAGTGAACAATTCTCCTGAAGTCGTTTTGTGGGGAACCGGCAAGGCGCTTAGGGAGTTTATGTACGTAGACGATCTGGCGGAAGCCGTTGTTTATCTGATGGAGAACGCCGACGCGAAAGATTTTTACAGTCAGGGAATTTCACACATCAATATCGGCACCGGCGAGGATATCGAAATAGGAAAACTCGCCGAATTGATCAAAGAGATCGTGGGTTTTAACGGCAAGATCGAATACGATACAACGAAGCCCGATGGAACACCCAGAAAATTGCTGGATGTTTCCAGGGTAAATCAGTTAGGCTGGAAACATTCGACGACACTCCGTGAAGGCTTGAGGAAAACTTATGAATGGTTTTTAAGATAGGAACGTGGCCAAAAGTTCTTATCTCAAGTCTAAATAGACAATACAGAAGTTATCTGACGGAATACCTTTCGGAAAAACTGCGAACCTTACGTTAGTATCCTAAGGTCAAGCTCATTTATTACGGGCAGAACTTCGTGTAGTTGTTTACGGCTCGTTTTTGGCTGTGTAGTTTTCACCCGACTTTCTCCGCCGTTAATCACTACCGGAATGATGGCTCCGCCGGATCGAATGAAAGAGGAATATGGATCTAATCCCTTGGCAAAACATCAGATCAGAAGATTTATATCGGGAAGTTTCGGCAAAGGAGAACCTTCAGTTTGTTCTCGACGTAATGAGAATCCTCGATTCCGATCCGATATGGTCAAGTCCAATTATCGAGAGTGTTGAAGCCGGCCTGATCGAGACGCGGTGCTTCGTTTCATGGCTTGCGCGCGAATTACAGCCAAAGTCTTACTTGGAAGTTGGCGTACGGCGCGGGTTTTCCATGGCGATGGTGGCCGCTCGGTCGCGGGAAACAGAAATTTATGGCTTTGATCTGTGGGTCCCGGATTACGCCGGCGTTCCTAATCCGGGACCGGAATTCGTGCAGTCCGAGATACGGAAGGTCGGATACGAAAGAAAAGTTCATTTTTTTAGCGGCGATAGCCATAAAACTTTACCGGTCTTTTTCCGAAACAAAAGCTCCCGGTTTTTGGACCGATTGAAATGGAAGTGGACTTCGCAAAACTTGCTTTCCGAATTTGATCTGATGATGATAGACGGTGATCATTCGTTAGTCGGTGCTTATCAAGATCTATTAGACTGTATGCCCCACTGTTCCGTTGGTGGCGCAATCGTATTTGATGACATTAGGCTTGGTGCATTGAAAAGAGAGGAAGAAGAAGAGGATCCGCATGGGTGGACGGATTTGCTCGGAGTATGGCACGCTATTCAACAACGATTTCCGAATTTTCGCTATTTTGAGTATCTCCGCGATCTTCCTGGCGTAGGCGTGGCAGTGAGGCTAAAATAAATCGTGCGGATCATTCGATCTAAAATGATTTCCGGTAAAATACTCTTTTGAATATTAATCCTCACAGCAACATCCATAATCCTAATCGTTTACCAGACAAACCATTTGTGGTTATCGAACCGCGCAGGAGTTCGCTGGCCATAAACTGGCGAGATCTATGGCACTTTCGTGATCTGCTTTACATTCTGACCGTTCGCGATATCAAGGTTCGTTACAAACAAACTGTTCTTGGCATTTTATGGGCGGTCATTCAGCCGCTGTTCATGATGATCGTTTTTACGCTTTTCTTCGGAAGACTGGCGGGAATGCCGTCGGACGGAATCCCGTATCCGGTTTTTGCCTACGCCGGATTGCTGCCGTGGATCTTCTTTTCCAATGCCGTGAATACAAGCGGAAACAGCCTGGTCGGGAATTCCAGTTTGATCACAAAGGTTTATTTTCCGAGGATGATAATTCCGATAGCGGCGGTCGGCGCCGGTTTGGTCGATTTCGTGATCGCATTCGGGCTGCTCATTCTTTTGATGTTTTACTACGGAATCGGTATTTCGGCATCAATCTTAATGCTGCCGATTTTAACCCTGTTTACAGTACTTATGGCGATCGGGGTGGGAATGTGGATGTCGGCGTTGAATGTAAAATACCGTGACATTCGTTATGCATTGCCGTTTGCTATACAAGTCTGGATGTTTGCCACGCCGATCATTTACCCATCCAGCCTTGTGCCGGACAAATGGCGGTGGTTATTCATTCTGAATCCATTAGCCGGAATTATTGAAGGTTACCGTTCGGCAATTTTCGGAACGCCTTTCGATTTCACTAGCCTCGCCGTCTCAATTGTCGTCATCCTCGCCGTATTGATTTATTCTGCTTACACTTTTCGACAAATGGAGCGCGGCTTTGCGGATATTGTTTAAGACGACTAGCCGAATGCCGAGTAAGCCTGGATCGTTACTAAAAGTGGTTGATTTTGCGGAAGTCTGACCGTCAGGGAGGGCTTTCTTTTGGTTAGCGCTCAAGCGCTTCCTAACGGTCAGGCTTCCGCATTGATTACGTTATGAACATTGCCTGATAAAATTATCTACTTTAGTTTCGACAATGTCTCTTATTACCTTCAACGAGTCTTCGGATTCGGCCTCGAACCTAAGCACGAGAATCGCTTGTGTATTCGACGCTCTGACCAACCCCCAGCCGTTTTCAAATTTTATGCGGGCTCCATCGATTGTAATTACTTCGTGGGTAATCGTGAAAAAATCGGCAATTTTTTGCACCACGGCGAACTTGGTTTCGTCCGGACAATCGACGCGAAGTTCCGGCGTAGAAAATGTTTCCGGGATACCGGCGAATAGTTCCGACAGCTTCTTGTCCGTTTTCGAGAGAATTTCCAAAAGCCTCGCACCGGCATAGGTCGCATCGTCGAATCCGTAAAAGCGGTCGGCGAAAAAGATATGGCCGCTCATCTCACCGGCGAGGGCGGCGTTCGTTTCCTTCATCTTTGCTTTGATGATCGAATGGCCGGCCTTCCACATTACCGCCGTGCCGCCGTGTTTTTCAATGTCGTCGTACAGATTCTGCGAGCATTTCACCTCAGCGATTATCGTCGCTCCGGGATTATCCGCGAGGATATTACGGGAAAGCAGGATCATCAACTCGTCGCCCCAGATGATACGCCCATTTTCATCGACGATGCCGACTCGGTCTCCGTCGCCGTCAAAAGCTATCCCGAGATCGGCTTTCTGTTCGACGACGGCCTTTATCATGTCCTGCAAATTTTCAGTCACGGTCGGGTCGGCGTGATGGTTGGGAAAATTAGAATCGGGATCGGTAAAAAGCTCGATCAATTCGACTCCGAGAGCTTTATAGAGCGGCACCGCCGTCACGCCGCCCATGCCGTTTCCGCCGTCAACGACGACCTTTAGCCGCCGGTCACCGAGATCGAGTTTCGAAAGCAGATCGCGTTCGTAATCGGCCAGTACTTCGATAGTTTCCACAGTTCCGTCACCCACTGAAAATTCTCCGGCGAGTGCGATCTCTTTAATTTCCTGAATCTGCGAACCAAAAAGTGTCGATTTTCCGAGGCAGACTTTAAAGCCGTTGTGGTCTGGCGGATTGTGGGATCCAGTGATCATCACGCCGCCATCTACATTCTTCGTAAAAACCGTGTGGTAAAGAACGGGTGTCGGCACCATCCCGATCAGAACCGCATCGCAGCCGGTTTCGTTAAAACCTTTGACTAGCAAATCGCAAAATATCGGCGAGCTTTTGCGGGCATCATAGCCTATAGCGATCCGCTTAGCGCCGTTTTGGTGAAAGAACGTGCCTATCGCTTTTGCGAGCAGTCGTACAGTCTCTTCCGTCAACTGTTCGCCGACAATGCCGCGAATGTCGTATTCCCGAAAAATGTTTTGATTCATAAATGATGTGATTGATTTTCACGCAAAGCCGCTAAGTACGCAAAGCGTTAGAATCAATTCGTTCAATAAGCGGAAAACCTGCCCGCGAATGAACGCGAATAAATAAACGGAAGTAGTTCTTTCCTTATTCGCGCCGATTCGCGTTATTCGCGGGCAAATTCTCTTTCCCCATTTCGCGTCTTTTCGCGCCTTTTCGCGGGCAAATCATTCCTAATATCTTAACCAGCAATATAGGTTGTTTGTCGCCATCCGTGTTCGCCCTGCGGATATTTGCTATACTTCCGAAGTTGCGTCTAGGCAACAGACCGCCGAGCGGCGGCATCGAAAACTGCGTCCAGTTAATAAAATCAACAACAGATTTATGAGAGTTTTTCTTAAGTTATTATTTTTCCCGGTTTTTATTGCGGCGATATTTTACGTATCACCCGTCATCGCTCAGACCGCGACACCGACACCTGAAATCGAAGGCCAGATCAAGACTTTCGAGGTCCGGCTTCCCGTTACGGTCACGCAAAAAAAGCTATTGGTGTCAGGGCTTAGCCGAAATGATTTTATCGTACTGGAAGACGGCGTGCAGCAGGAAGTTACCTTTTTCACCTCCGAAAAAACAAATCCGCCGATTTATGTCGGTGTGTTAATGGACACCTCACCGTCGGCCGCCGGAAAACTTGCCTTCTCCAAGGAAGCCGCGAAGAATTTTATCTACACTGTCACCCGCTTGCGTAAGGACAAAGCCGCATTTATGACCTTTGACAACGAGATCGTGCTGCGGCAGGACTTTACCGACAAGCTCGATCTGCTCGACAGCGCGGTTGATAAGATCAAAAAGCCCGGATCGCAGACAGCGCTTTACGACGCGGTGTGGCAATTCTCCGATGAAAAGCTGCGTAATGTTCCCGGACGCCGCGTAATTGTAATCATTACCGATGGCGACGATACGTTCAGCCGCGCGGAATTGAAGGACGCGATCGATATTGCCCAGCGTACTGAAACGACGATTTTCGGCATCTCTACAAAGGCGGGGTTTTTGGGAAGCGTTCCAGGCGTCGAGGCCGGTACGGTCAAGGATAAAGGCGACAAATTCCTTACGCAGCTATGCGAAGCAACTGGCGGCGAGGCTTTTTTTACCGGAAATATGGAACAGCTTGAAAGAGCTTTCAAAAAGATTTCCGAAGAACTGCGTGGGCAATATATCATCACCTACCGCCCGGTGAATCAGGAATACGACGGCAAAGACAGAAAGATCGAGGTGCGGTTTACGGATAAAGAGAAATCCGATAAATACAAGATCCGGTCAAAATCTAGTTACAGGTCAGTGCGTGACAGTTTGAAATAAGAGTTCTTAGCATTTACGCCGACGACGATCTGAAGCTTGTAATCAGAACGTAGGGAAGTAAAAAATGTCCAGTATTAAAAATTTAATAACTTTATCGGTTGCGTTAGTTTTCTCGGGAGTATCTCTTTTCGCTTCATTTCAAACGAGCGCCCAGCAGGTGCCCCAGGCTGTGTCTCCTTCGCCTACTCCGACGCCTGTGATTGAGGAAGAAGAAGGTGTAATTAAAGTCGAGACCGAAGGTGTGAACGTTCTTTTTACTGCGCAAGACAAGGACCGGCGGCTTTTACTTACTCTTAAACCAGATGACGTCAAGATATTTGAAAACGGTCAGCCTCAGGTAATTTCCTCATTTTCAAGGCAGGTCGATCTGCCGTTAAGCCTCGCCATCTTAATCGACACCAGCATTTCCCAGCAGCGTACGCTTCCCGAGGAAAAGTCCGCCGCGATTTCATTTCTAGAATCCGTAATCCGGCCCGCAAAGGATGAAGTTTCTGTCGTATCCTTCACCGGCGAAACGACGCTCGAACAAGGGATGACAAACAACATGACGCGGCTTCGGCGGGCAATTGACCGCGTCGAATTCGTGCCGCCTTCGGGTTACATCGGCGGCGGCGTGCTGGCCGGCGGAACGCCGCCGATCTCCGGGACAAATCAGCAGACACAAGGATCGACCGCGATTTGGGACGCCTTATGGGTAACTTCCGAGGAAGTCTTAGGCCCCGCACCGGAAAAAACCCGCCGGGCGATAATTTTGCTGTCCGACGGTTTTAATACATATGGCCAAAAGAAACTGGATGACGCCGTGCAGGCGGCCCAGAAAGCCGAAGCCGTCATCTATTGCATCGGCGTCGGCGACGAGTTTTACGGCGGCGTGGATAAAGGCGTTTTAAGCAAAATCTCCGAGAGGACGGGCGGACGGGCCTTTTTTCCGCGGGATGAAAACGAGCTTCGCCAAGCGTTCAAACAAATTCA
>JANMSP010000521.1:0-2455 GCA_031389475.1 Pyrinomonadaceae bacterium | reverse complement strand
TGAATTTTTATGAGCTAAACTACGATAAGTGCCTGCCATTCCTGACGATGCTGCCAAAAAGTCTTCGCAACACCTAACAAACTCAATCCGCTTTTGGACATATAGCCAGTCTCTCAATTACATTTAATCAAACAATACGTTTTAAGCCTGAATTCTGAACTTATGGAAAATCTGAAGAAAACTCCGCTCAATAAAGCTCATCGCGAACTAGGCGGAAAGATGGTCGATTTCGGCGGCTGGGATATGCCGGTGCAGTATCCGGCCGGGGTGATGGAAGAACATCTGCGAACGCGAACAGCGGCGGGGCTTTTCGATGTTTCGCATATGGGCGAGATCTGGGTCGAAGGAACGGACGCGATCGATTTTGTGAATCGCCTGACGACCAACGATGTGACTAAACTTGTCGATGGCCAAGCACATTATTCCGCTTTCACTAATGAAAAAGGCGGCGTGGTGGACGATCTCCTGGTTTACAGATTCGATCAGAACAAATTATTGCTCGTAGTAAACGCGGGGACCACCGAAAAGGATTGGAATTGGATCACTTCACACGAAAACAAAGGCGAAGATATAGCTCTGACAAATGCGAGCAAGGACTATTGCCAGATCGCCATTCAGGGCCCGAGTGCGGTCGGAATCCTGCAGAAGCTGACGGAAACGAATTTGGATGAGATTAGATATTATTGGTTCACGACCGGACGCGTCGACGGAGTCGAAGCCATAATTTCGCGAACGGGCTACACCGGCGAAGACGGATTTGAAGTTTACGCAGCGGCCGAATTTGCGGAAAAGATCTGGAATAAATTGCTCGAAACCGGAGATTACGGTGAGGATGGTGGCATTCTCCCGGCGGGACTCGCGGCGAGAAACACTCTGCGGCTGGAATCGGGAATGTCGCTTTACGGCCACGAGCTAAGCGATGACATTATGACGATTGAATCCGGTTTGGGCTGGATCACGAAACTCGAGAAGGGAGATTTTATCGGGCGTGACAAATTGGTCGCGAAAAAGGAAAAGGGTTTAGACCGCAAACTGGTCGGATTTGAAATGACCGATCGCGGCATTGCTCGTGATGATTTCGATGTTTATATCGACGATAAAAAAATCGGTTATGTCACATCCGGCAGTCCGGCCCCGTTTCTAAAGAAGAATATCGGCCTGGCTTTTCTGCCAACCGAATTTGCAAATATCGGGCAGGAAATTAAAATTGATGTGAGAGGAAAACATCTGGCGGCGAAGGTGGTGCCGACTCCATTTTATAAGCGAGAAAAAGGTCAGTAAATGGCACTTTCAATGCTCACGCGGATGCACGAGTTCGGAACATTTATACAAAATTATGGCAAACAACATTCCGGAAAATCTACGATACAGCAAAGATCACGAGTGGGTTTTGGTTGATGGTGACGTGGCGAGCATCGGCATTACCGATTACGCTCAGCATTCGCTGGGTGATGTCGTTTATATCGATATGCCGCGTGTCGGCGACAAGCTCAGCTCGCACGAGGCCTTTGGTTCGGTTGAGTCGGTAAAGGCCGTATCCGAGGTGTTTACGCCGCTCGCCGGTGAGATCGTCGAAGTAAACGAAGCACTCAACGACACGCCTGAAAGGGTCAACAACGATCCCTACGGCGATTCGTGGTTCATCAAAGTAAAAATGGACAATCCAGGCGACGCCGACGCAATGCTGTCGGGTGAAGAATACGAAGAATACCTGTCAGCAAGTGCTTAATGGTAAACGGTAAGTGGTAAATTGCTGTCAGAATTCACCATTATCACTTACGATTTACCACGTACCGTATACCACTATTTTATGCGTTATATTCCAAATTCCCCCGAAGAGCGACAGGAAATGCTAAACGTCGTTGGATTGAATTCCGCCGCTGAGCTTTTTCGATCGATTCCGCGGGATGTACAGTTAAATCGTGCATTAAACGTTACCGAAGCCTTAGCCGAATCTGAAGTGATCTCGGCAATGGAAGCCTTTGCCGTAAAGAATACCGCGGCGTCAAAACCGTCTTTTCTTGGGGCGGGCGTTTATTCGCATTTCTCCCCGACGGTCGTCGATCACCTGATTCAGCGTTCCGAATTTTTCACGTCTTACACGCCGTATCAACCCGAAATATCGCAGGGCACACTGCAATACATCTTTGAATTTCAAACGCTCGTCTGCCAATTGACCGGAATGGAAGTGGCGAACGCGTCGATGTACGACGGCTCGACCTCGATGGCCGAAGCCTATTTGATGGCCCAACGGGTAACTCGTCGAGATAAAATAATTGTCGCGGACACCGTTCACCCCGAATATCGCGAAGTCGCAAGAACCTATACGCAGCATGGCGATCTGGAAATAAGGGCGGTTGGGTTCGATGAGGAAAGTGGGCGAATCGCATCTTTGGATGGTCTTGACGACACCATTGCAGCCGTCGTCGTGCAGTCGCCAAACTTTTTCGGGTGT
>JANMSP010000518.1:0-13848 GCA_031389475.1 Pyrinomonadaceae bacterium | reverse complement strand
TTTCGGTTTGTCAGAGATCATTTCCTCGATCTTCTCGGCATCCTCAGATTCGAGGTCTTTTTTCAAAGATTTGGGGACTTCTTCGCCCTCAATTCCGGCCTTACTGACTACGACCAGAATAAGTTGCCCGGTTTTCACCGTCTCGCCGGCTTTCGGAAGCTGTTCGAGAACAGTATTCATCTTTTCGGTGCTAGGCCTGTCCGCCCTACGCTTAATCTTGAGTCCGAGGGCCGCAAGCTTCTTTTCACTCTCGGCAAAATCCTTACCCGTGATCTCCGGCACCTTGATCTCTTCGCCAGAAAGCGACATATAAACAACGCCCGCCATTCCGCCAAGAAACGCCGCCAAAAGCAGCACTAGCGAAAGCAGCTTGCCCAATGCGGAAATACCTGTGTTGATAATACTCACGACGTTAAACTCCCGAAATCAAAGAGAAAGTCTACCACTATTTAACTGTGGGGCAAACTTCGGGCAGAAACGCGAAAGTTATGGACCGTGCTCGTTGAGATGCACGCTCCAACTGTCGCGTTTCTGCCAGTCAAATCACCCTTTTTCAAACGCCGCGATGAAAAATCCATCCATGTTGTCTCGATGCGGCGATGTATGAGCGAAAAGATCGCCGTCGATAAATCTACCGTCAACGTTCGGCTTCACCATCTTAAATACACGGTTCGCTTCAAGAAATTCCGAGCACACCATCTCATTTTCCTCAGTTTCCAGCGAACAAGTCGAATAAATAAGAATCCCGCCGGGCTTCACGACCTTTGATGCATTCTGCAGGATAGAGAGTTGTTTAACAGATAAGCCGCCAAAATCGTCCGGTGAGAGAAAGTACCGAATTTCCGGATTATGCCGGATCGTTCCGGTTCCCGAACACGGAGCATCGACAAGCACCGTGTCGAAACTATCATCGGCGAACGGCAGAGCGTGAATCGCGTTATATTGCAGGAGATTAGAATATTCGATGCCCTGATCCCTAAAATTGCTCCGCATGAATTGAATGCGCTGATAATGCAAATCACCCCCGACGATAAGTCTGGTTTCGATTTGAGATTTAAGATCTGAAATTTGAAATCTTGAATCAGAAATTTGAAATTTGAAATTTGAAATTTGAAATTTGTTCGCAATCAGCGTCGCCTTACTTCCAGGCGCCGCACAAACATCCAGAAACTTCTCCCCTTCATTTATATTTACGGATGCCGCGACCATCTGCGACGCTTCGTCCTGAAAATAAATTTCGCCTCGTTCGGCCATCGTTAACAACTCTTCATCGATATTATTGGCGATAAGACAGCCTTTAACGAATTCGGAGGCCGACGCATTAATCGACGGCAAACCTTCGGATCGAGCAGTCATGCGAAAGGCAATCTGAGGTATCTCATTATTTGCCGCAGCCAGTTTTTCAGCATCCAAAGCTCCAAATTGCCCGATCCATTTCTCGATCAGCCAGCGAGGATGCGATGTTTCAGCCGAAATGCGGTCGATTTCGTCGGTAAACTTAAGCTCGATCTTTTCACGCGTCGCCCGCCGGAGTATCGCGTTGACCAAGCCTTTTGCCGATGTTTTCTTTGCGTATTGAACGAGATTGACGCTTTCGTTGATGGCGGAATAATCGGGAACTTTATCGAGAAAGAGTAATTGATAAAGCCCGATTCGAAGTGCGATGCTTACCGCCGGATCGAGCTTTTTTCCTTGTGCGAATTGATCTATCAACCGGTCAAGGCCGATCTGTTTTCTGAGAATTCCAAGCGTGAGTGCGTGGCAAAGCCCGCGATCCTGCGGCGAAAGATCTTTTTCGTACAATGGAAGCAATACGGACGAAAACGCTCTTTCCTTTTCGATCTTTGATAGTATTTCGAACGCCGATATCCGGGCAGGCGAGATTTTCATAAGTTCTGAGTTCAAACTTTAGTTTGTCTTTTGATTAACGAACAAGCACGCTGAGGCGTGAACTCAAAACTTCTTCTTATTCTTATATCGCTGAGAATAATCGATCCCGCTTCCCTTCTCCAGCTTTTCATCTAGCGTCCTTCGCTCGTCAAAGACGAAGCATTCGCCTTCCCACAATTGCTCTTCCTTGGGAACGTCTTCCAGATATTTCAGGATTCCGCCTTCTAGCTGGAAAATTTCGGCGAACCCGAGCTCCTTCATATAAGGTGCGAATTTTTCGCATCGGATACCGCCGGTGCAGAACATCGCTACCTTGGAATGCGTCTTCGGGTCGAGGTTGTCGGCGACGAATTGCGGCAAATCACTGAACTTTTCCGTTTTCGGATCAACGGCGTTTTTGAAGGTGCCATTCTTATACTCGTAATAATTCCGCGCGTCGAGCACGACGACATCGGGAGCTGATATGACATTGTTCCAGTCTTTAGGCTTTACATGCGTTCCGGCTCCTTTTGAAATATCTACCCTCTTCTTCAGCGTCACTATCTCCGGCTTGATCTTTACTTCATGCTTTCGGAACGGCTTTTCAGGGTGGAATGAAGATTTATATCTTATCTTCGTTTCCAGGATCGATTCAAGACGCGCTAAAAACCCTTTGATATTCTCAGGCTCGCCGCAAAGACTGCCATTATAGCCTTCTTCCGCAATAATGATTGTCCCAAAAACGCAAGATTCGCGCAGTAAAACCTTCAAATCCTGCTTCATCGATTCGAGACTGGTCAGCGGTTTGAATTCGTAAAATGAGATGATTTCGTAGATTTTTGCGCTTTCCATATCTTATATTAATAGTGACGGTTTTCACCCCACTATGAACGATTATCCAAAAATCTCTCCGGCTTTCGGTTGAACCCCATTAACAAAATCCCGCACCAGCATCCGTCGTTTACCCTCCGGCTGGATTTCCTCGATTTGTAAAACGGTTTTGTTGCCGCATATAACCAATAAGTTGTCGCCTTTTGCTTCAATTATTTCGCCGTTAATCCTGGAATTTGAAATTTCAGATTCGAAATTTGAAATTTCCCTCGCTATCCAAATCGTCGCCTTCTGTCTATTGTAATAAGAAAATGAACCCGGAAAAGGCTGAAAGCCGCGAATGCGGTTAACGATCTCGCCCGCCGTCAATTCCCAGTTTATCAAACCGTCTTCCCGTTTCATCATCGGAGCTAAGGTGGCATTACCGTGATCCTGCGGCTGGCCGGAAAGCTCGTTGTACATTGCCAGCGTTTCCGAAATCAAATCGGCACCGATATACGACAACCTTTCCATCAACTCAATCGAGTTCTCGTGCAGGCCAATTTCCGTTTCGCGTTTAAGCAAAATATCGCCCGTATCGAGACCGGCATCCATCTGCATAGTCGTCACGCCCGTTCGCGTTTCACCATTTACGACTGCCCAATTAACCGGGGCCGCTCCGCGATATTTCGGGAGCAGCGAAAAATGAACATTGATCGCACCGTTTGGATAGGCATTAAGAAATGTCTGCGGCAAAATCCTGCCGTAGGCGACGACTACTGCAACATCGGCCTTATGCGATTGAAATTCGGCGAGAGCCTCGGGCGTTTTGACTTTAAGTGGCTGAAATACAGGCAGATTCTGTTCTAAAGCAAATTCCTTGACCGGAGAAAAAGTGATCTTATTACCTCGGCCCGATGGCCGGTCCGGCTGTGCGTAAACAGCGACAATTTGGTGGCCGTCAGACAAGATTATCTCTAGCGAAGGCACGGCTGCCTTCGGCGTGCCCATAAAAACTATTCTCATTTATTTCGGCCCAGCCGCATCGCGTCCGCCATCACATAGAATATCCAATTCTGCTCCATCGAACCACGGATAAGATGAGCGTTCACACCGGTTGCAAAGATCGCGACATCTTCTCCCGCGTGCGTTTCAGCGGCAAGAGGAATATTTGCTTCCTGCTTGTAATCAGGATTCAGTACGACTTCGTCCGTTAGAACCGGCCGTTCACTGCCGCGAACAACAGCGCCGTTGGCATAACCTAATGTGCTGAATGGCTTTTTGTCTCGGTCAACCGTTGGATTCTCGTCGAAATCTCCGTTGTTGTCCACTTCCCGGACCAAGCCCATAATATTGTTACCGCGAGCCGGATAGCCCTGGATAAAAAATGTGTGGCTGTGATCGGCGGTCACAATGATCAGTGTTTCATCGAGATTCACTTTCTGAACGGCAGCGCGGACGGCATCGGAAAGGGCTACAGTGTCCTTCAGCGCGCGGTATGCATTTCCTTCATGGTGAGCGTGATCGATTCGCCCGCCCTCGACCATCAGAAAATAACCTTTTTTGTTGTTCGAAAGAACATCGATGGCTTTCGTCGTCATTTCGGAAAGTGAAGGTTCTCCGGGTATGCCTTTTACGCGGTCAAGTTCATACTGCATGTGCGAGGGCTCGAAAAGGCCGAGCAAATGCTTGGTGTTCTTCGCGTCGATCGCGTCGAATTGCTGTTTGTTCCAAACGAAGGCTGAATTTTTATATTTGTTCTGCCATTCCTGAGTCAGATTGCGGCCGTCAAGCCGTTCGCCGGAACGTGTAGTGTATTCAGGGTCTTTCAATTCTTTCGGCAGATATTTTGTTCGGCCGCCGCCGAGTGCGACTTCCAGGCCGTCCCCGTATGGAAAATCGAGCATCTGGCGTGCAATGTCGGGAAATTTCGCTTCATATGCATCCTTTCGGCTTCTCAGAATATCAGCGTCCGATTCCCAATCGCGGTCAGGCGAATGTGCATAACAAGCCGCCGGAGTTGCGTGCGTGAGCCTCGCCGTCGAAATGACTCCTGTGGATTTTCCGGCTTCCTCGGCATATTCCAATATCGTCTTCGTTTCGTTGCCGGCGACGGTTTTGTAATTCGAATGCTGGACGTTTTGATTTACCGAGATCACGCCTTCATCGGTTTTGACACCCGAGATTATCGCGCTCATCGTCGGCGCCGAATCGGATGTTTGCTGGTTTACGCTATATGTTTTTGACAGGGCGGAATATGGAAATTCCTCGAAGCTAAGGCGATTTTCTTCTCCGCTTTCACCCCGAAGCTGACCTTCGAAGATTCGTGCCGCAGTCAGAGTTGACACGCCCATGCCATCGCCGACAAATAAAATCACATTTTTTGCTTTCCCTTTCCGTGTCTTTACCGCTTTCGCCTTTTCAACAGCATTCCATCCGTCCCGTCGCCACGATTCGGAGGATTCAGCACGCTTGACCGGATAAACCTTTGCTGTTTGTCCGAATGATGAAATCGCAAAACAAAAGAGAATAGATGTGGCAAAAATTTTAATCGAAAAGTTTTTCATACCAATAGCTTAGAAAAATAGTGTTAAATTCCTGAGAACTCAACACGTATTTCCGGGCCTCAATTGTTAATCGTTAATCAACGCTTCAATATCCGCAACGATAATTATAGCTTTCAAAAGACTTAGTCCACTTCTTCCCTTCACGACGATAAACGTGAAAATTTCGACCTTCGAATGCCTGGCTAGTTGTAAATATTTCCCCAACACCGTCGCCGTCATAATCGAAGGTATCAAGAAGCAGTTCATGGTAAATACCCGCATCAAGATCCTTTACCTCCCCGCTCATTATGCCTTCGGGAGTAATCTCTTCAAATTCGCTATGGGCTAAAGCATATTTTCCCTTCTCGTTTTTCTGAGCAATAAAAAATAACAGATTCCGCTGATCTGATTTTGGTGCAAACCAATAAGAACCGACAAGTTCCGCTTTGCCGTCGCGGTCAACATCAATAGCGGTAAGATTATGATTTCGAAGTGTTTTAACACTCTTTTCCTCGGCTTTATTCTTGACAAATTCCGCACGCACGAGAGCTTCAATCTCTGTTCGTTCCGCAGCAGTCGGGCGCCTTCTAGTTCCAGTAGCCGAGACCTTATCGCTGGCGTTCGTTGCAAGTGCCATTACGAATCCACCCAGTACAGCTTTCACAGGCACTGACGAAACCTCCGCGGAATTTCCGGAACATTCGCCTTTGGATGCCGATTTAATGGAAAGTTCACCGTCCTTCGCTCCACCGAAAATGATCCCGTACGATGCGCCGGGAGTATAATATGTCTTTCCGAAGTCAGTCAGTTCCGAATTCGTGCTTTCACCCGTTTCAGTCTCAGTCAATTTTCCTTTTTCGACAAACGCGATCGGCTCGACGGTTTTCCCATCAACAATCACCGCAAAAATAACCTGTTTTTGAGACTTAGCTGGCTTGATTTTTGGACGCGGCTTTTGAGCGCTCGCAAAAGTCGCGAGGAAAGCAGTCAGGACGGCGAAAACGATAGCTACTTTAAGTAATTTCATATCGAGCCAGATTATTTGGCGTTGCTAAAACGAAGATAACCTGCATACATTCTCTCGAGTGGGCCTGTCGGTCATAAAATTAAATCTTCTGCGAAACCATTTTCCCCTGCATAAATTGCAGCAGATACTCGCGGCCGCCGGCCTTTGAATCGGTTCCGCTCATGTTAAATCCGCCGAATGGATGCACTCCGACCAATGCTCCGGTGCATTTACGGTTTAGATAGAGATTGCCGACATGGAATTCGCGGCGTGCTTTTTCCAGATTTCCCTGATCCGTAGAATAAACCGCTCCGGTCAGGCCGAACTCGGTATCGTTCGCGATTTCAAGAGCGTGATCGAAATCGCGTGCCTTAATCACGGCTAAAACAGGTGCGAAGATCTCTTCTTGTTCAATAGTCGCACCGGGCTGAACATTGCTGATAACCGTCGGTTCGATGTAAAAACCCTTCGATTCATCGCCCGTTCCGCCAGTCAAAACAGTGCCGCCTTCATCGATTCCTTTTTGGATATAACCGAGCGTATTGTCGAAAGAACGCTTGTTGATAACCGCCGCTACATTTGTATCGCCCTCAGTCGGCTGGCCGATCTTGAGCTGTTTTGTTAAGTTGACGACTTTCTCCATCAATTCGTCATGAACCTTTTCATCGACGATGAGACGCGAACAGGCCGAACACTTTTGCCCCTGAAAACCGAATGCGGCAGAAACCGCTCCGCTGGCAGCCGAATCGAGATCGGCGTCATCAGCGACGACAATCGCGTCCTTTCCGCCCATTTCAGCAACTACGCGTTTGATCCAAATCTGGCCGTTACGCGGTTTTGCCGCGACTTCATTGATGTGCAGACCAACGCCTTTTGAGCCGGTAAACGAAATAAAGCGTGTTTTCGGATGTGTCACCATCGCTTCGCCGGTGGCGGCACTGCCTGTCAGGAAATTGACGACTCCAGCGGGAAGTCCGGCTTCCTCAACAATCTCCATAAATTTCGCGGCGATCGTCGGAGCATCGGATGAAGGCTTAAGAACGACCGTATTGCCCGTCACGACCGCTGCCATCGTCATTCCGGCCATGATCGCAAGCGGAAAATTCCACGGCGGAATCACCGCACCGACACCGAGCGGAATATATTCGAGACGGTTATCTTCGCCCTCAACCTTTGTAATCGGCTGCTTGTCTGACCAGCGAAGCATCTCTCGGCCGTAAAATTCGAGAAAATCTATCGCCTCGGCGGTGTCGCCGTCAGCTTCGGCCCACGTTTTTGCCACTTCGAAAACCATCCAGGCCGAAAATTCGTGCTTGCGTTCGCGCATCAAGTCCGCAATCCTGAACAGGTAATCGGCACGCTCGGCGGGCGAAACATTTCGCCAGACTTTAAAAGCATTCGTTGCGGATTCAATAGCTTTTTCAACAAGGCCGGTATCGGTATCGACCTCGGAAAAAATTCCGACGACCTCCGAAGTATTGGCCGGATTAATGCTCTTAAATTTGTTTTCGAGCGTTATCTTCTCGCCGTTGATTATGTTCGGATGTTCCCGGCCAAGTTCGCTTCGCACTTTCGCGATTGCGGCCTGCATTGCAGCCGCATTTTCAGGCGTCGAATAATCCGTAAACGGTTCGTTCTTAAATTCGTCCAACATTCTTTGTGTTTGCATATCTCACCTTTATCGAACAATTAAATTTAATTTGAAAACTTTACGCGGCTTGTAAGACTGTGTGCTTTGGTTCAGGCAATTCACGCCCGTCTTTTTCGAATATCTCAACCCATTCGTCTACCACTTCCAATAATTCCCTAAAAACCTCGAGCGAGTTGTCGCCGTGGACTCCGCCAGCAAATAACTCCGGACACATTCCGACAAAACAATCATCTTCTTTACTCCAAACTACAATCTTTTCGTATTGATCGGCGGTACTCTTCATCCTTTCCTCGATTTCCAAATAGTGTTTCTCACGATCTTTTCCTGATACGGTTTTGCGTCATCACCGGCTTTTCCGGAAACTGTAACCCGTTCGCCCGAAGAATGCTCATAATTCCGATGGCTTCCCTTTCCACCTCGGTTGCTAAAGCCGTTTCGCTCCAATTCCGCGATCAGCTCTCTAATTTTCGGCCGCATAAATATTATCTATATTTCTGCTTGTCCAATTCATTCAATTCCCATTCATCAAGCAACTCAGGCACTTCAGGCTGGCCGTCTTTTTGCCATCCGATAACGAATCGCGGCTGCTGGGTGTCGTTTGAGTGTCGGCAATAGCTAAGGATCAGCACCCAGCCCGCCAAGAGGTACAAATTCAATTCGCGGATCGAGCCGACTTCGGCGGTTAATTTTGTTTCTTCTATACTCATTCCCATTTTCCCGTTTTTTGCAGTCTTCTGATCTTGCGTTTGGCCATTTCACGTTTTAGGACGGTCATTCGATCCAAAAACACGATGCCGTCGCAATGATCGGTTTCGTGCAGGACGCATCTAGCGGCGAGATCGTCCAGATTCATTTCAAATTTATCGCCTTTTACATCCTGCGCTCGCACGATTACGCGCATCTCGCGCTTTATTACCTGTGAAAGCCCCGGAAATGACAGGCAGCCTTCCTCGCCGATCTGTTCACCTTCGACGGTAACGATCTCTGGATTGATGAAAGCTAATTTATTCGATTCGCCCTCGACCGGAACGTCCATCACAAAAAAACGCTTAGAAATCCCGACCTGCGGAGCCGCCAGACCGACGCCGCCGGCCTGGTACATTGTCTCAAACATATCATCCACCGTTTTTTGCAAAACCGGCTCGAATTCAAAGTCTTCGACCGGTTTTCCAACATTTAACAAAACGGGTTCGGGATAATGGACGATCTTCAATAGCGACATAGCGGAAAATTTCGACTTTTTCTCAGTGGATGTGTCTGCCTCATCCGCTTATAAATCTTTAATTTATGTGCAAGTTGGATTTTACCACAAACAATTCATTAAGGTTAGGTGTAGAGCTTTGGAGTGCTGTCTCAATAATTTTCACCACACCCAATGCTGCCAGATATTAAAAAGCTTGAGCCACAAACAATATCGGATCTTACGACTTTGATGAATACCTTCGGCAAAAAGGCCGTATCGGATACGCCGAAATACTATTCGCTTGCCGTATAAAAAGAATTCGATTTTTGCCTGCTCGTAACGGGCGGCCTCACTAGCAGTCTCACCGACATCCTCGGTAGCTAAAAACCCGCAAAATACATATGCGTCTTCGAGATGTTTTCTGTTCGAAACGGGGACAAAACATGATGCGAACCGGTGAAAGCATGCGTTGAATTCATCGCCAAGCTTAATTCTTGTCAACGGCAGAAGCTTCTCTACCTCGTTCCGCCGTTTCCAGAAAAGCGAATCAGCGAAAAACTTGAGCTCAGCCGGAACTATTGCTTTTAGCTCGTCCGTTTCAAAGCGATCAAGTCCGAATGCCGTGCCAACCGATGCCGCATCGGATGAAAAATCATTGCGAAGCTTTTCGTCGGTGAACAGCCGGGCAATTAAATCCTGCTGATGCTGCAAGCTCATTATCGAAGTGCAGATACTCCAGCCTCCGCGACCGTATGATCGTTCTCGACCGAATCGCCGGAAACACCGATAGCTCCGATTATGTCTCCCTCCGGATTCTTTATCGGAATTCCGCCCGGAAACGAGATCAACCCGCTGTTCGAATGCTCGATATTGTACAGAGAGCCGCCGGGCTGCGACAGTTTGCCGATCTCGCCGGTATTCATATTAAAAAAGCGGGCTGTCTTCGCCTTCTTTATAGCGATGTCGATGCTGCCGAGCCACGCACCGTCCATTCTCGCAAAAGCCTTCAAGTTCGCACCCGCGTCGACGACCGCGATATTCATTTTAGTTCCGGTTTCGGTCGCCTTCGCAATTGCGGCCGAGACGATTGCTTTGGCCTGTTCGATAGTAATGTCGCTCATAATAATTCCCCTCTTTTATAAAGTATGATTGGAAATCTTAGCATAACTCCGGTTATTTTGAATCGAACCGGCTCTTTCGACCTCGTAAAGAATTTCAGCGAAATCTGGAAAATCTTCGTCGCGTTCGAGAATCGATCCGTTAATGCCGCAGCGTTCCGCAACTGTTTCGAAAACCGTCCAAATCTTTTCGTCGGTTTTATCTGCGTGAGCATCTATTAGGCGATTTCTGCTTTTGCGTGCTCCTGTGAAATGTAACTGCACCACTTTATCCAGCGGCATATCGTCGAGAACTTTCCGCCAGTCCCGATTTAGATTTACGGAGTTTATGTAAAGATTAGTAATGTCGAGCAGCAGACCGCAGCCGGTTTCATCGAGCAGCTTTTTTATAAACGCGCCTTCCGACATCTGCGACGACGGATATTCCAGATTGTATGTAATGTTTTCGAGAATAAGCGGTATATCGATCCGCTTTTTGACCCGCTCGATATTTTTAACGAAGACAACGAGAGCTTCATCCGTAAAAGGAACCGGTGCAAGATGGCCGATCTTGACGCCGCCGGAGCGGGTGAAACATATATGGTCGCTGAACCAATGGGGTTTTATACGCTCGACGACCTCTGCGAGCTTTTCAAGATATTGTTCGTCTATCCCTTCGGCACTTCCGAGCGATAGATCGAGCGAATGCGGGATAAGCGGAAAGTGTGATCGCAAGAGATCGAGTTCCGCGAGTTTTTTCGGAGAAGCGTCGAAATAATGATCCGCCGTGATCTCAAGAAAATCTATTTTGTTCTGATTCAGAAAAATGCCGGAACGGAGCGGCTCCCTGAAACCGACACCGACGCCGAGATTAGGAAGTTCTTCCATACAATATTTCAATCACCACCACCGCAGCCGCCGCATCCACCACCGCCGCCGTCACCCGAAGAGCAGCTGCTGCCGCATCCGGTTCCGCATCCGCCGCCGCTGTTGTTCTGAGTATGCGATCTGAGAAAAGCCTGGTTGTAATTGTCATAGACAGTACCCGCGAGTATCGACCCGCCGAATATGCCGACAGACAGCATCAGCGGATCGACACCGGCGAATGCAGGCTGAACTTGCGGCCTGGGCGATTCGGCTTTGAGATACGGAGCCTGGGAACGGTACTTTAGATCGTCAAAGGCAAGCTGCAATCGTTCGAGATACGCTTTCCCGCGTTTGGTGATTCGCGGCATCTTCGCGATCCACAAGGCGATTATCATCCCCGCGAAACCGAACACCACCAGCAACATTACATCGGAATATCCTAAAAGTAGTGCGGTCGCGAACTTGTAGATCCCCAATCCCATTATTATAAAGACCGCTAACTTCACCCATTTCTTGAATTCTTGCTCCGCCCGCGGATCGGGCAGCAAATGGTGCGATTCTAGCCTGCCGCGAAAAACATCCGCCTGACCATCAAGATGTTCAACTAAACCGGTTTTCTTCGCGAATACGTCGTCGGCTTCCCGGCCGCCGCCGATCCAGTGCAATGCCAGCTCTTCAATTTGCGGCAGGCCGCGAGGCTTTTGGCCGGGTTCGAATATCGGAATAAAACTGCTCTTATCCGATTCCGTTCTTATTTCGATCAGATTTTTAGTCAGCAGCGAGAAGATCGCAGAACGGGCGAGTTCATTTGGGCCGCCGCGAAGATAAGCAATCTCAAAGGGATCGGGATTCGGCGGAATTGCGGGTGTCGGCAGGTGTTCGGTTTGATCCGTCTGGCTTTTTCGATAGCCAAGGATTATCAACGTGAAAAGGATAACGAAACCGTAAAGAACCAGGAAATACGGTCCGTATAAGGTTGCTAAAGGATTATCAAGCAGAAAGTCCATACTGAGTATTCCTCCCTTTAGTTAACGATACGAATGTCCTTTTTCGCGGTTCGGAATGTAACACAAAGTTAATGTGCTGATTACGGTAAAAAAACAGCGGGATGTCGAAGCTGGCGCACCTCGCTTTTTGAGTCAGCGATGCCGTGTAATTATAAATGAGTTGGAGTGCGGCGATCAATTTATTTTCCCGCATCGATCACTGCTTTTTCTGCTGTAGCCCAATCGCAAAGAAGTTTCACGTCCGAATCGTTTAACGCGGCGTTGCGGTGTATCCAAAGATAAGACGGCAGCGGCATCGTGCGAGCCTCGACCTGTTCGCAGATCTCTTCGAGTTTTTTGGTTTTCTGAGCCGCGGTATATGTATTCCAAACGCTGAAATTCAATTCCCGACGGCCATGTTCGATATGATCCGCCAGAAACCACGAGAACGGCGAAACATTCGAATACCAAGGATAAGCGGTTTCATTCGAATGGCAATCGCTGCACGATCTCGCCAATACTGCCTGAACGTCGGCTGGAACAGCGGTCGAAGCGTAAAGCGTTTCCACCTGCACAACCGCCGGATTAGCACGGTCGGGCCGAAAGAACTGCGCCAACAGAAATCCGGCAAATACCAAAACCGCAACCATCTTAAGTGCTTTTTTCATCAAATGTTTGGGCGAACACTTTTCGTTTCGATTATCGATTACAGATCATCAAACAATCAAGGAGATATAGTTTACATTTCTATCTATTCGGCAAAATAATCGGCACTGACTATGGCGACAAGAGCGACGTTAGGGTCGGCCATATAAGATCCTGCATAATGGGTAAAATCAGCGTAACGGTCTTTTTAGCTTATAAAAATTGCAGCGTCGCAGGCCTGACCCCAAACTTTTACTACTACCTATCTTTTAACGCAACATCAATTTTACTCGTGGTATAATCGTCAATCTCAAGCAAAGAAATATCTCAAACGGCCCTGGCCTGGACACAGGCTTTCTCAATTGTTTCTTAGCAGAGATAAATCTATTTGGAGATAAATTCATGGAAAAACTGAAGAACATAGTGCTAGTACATGGTGGCTTTGTGGACGGTTCCGGTTGGGAAGGCGTCTATAACATTCTCAAAGCCGATGGATACAACGTAGCGATCGTACAGAATCCGACGATCTCACTCGAAGATGACGTCGCAGTTACAAAACGCTCCATCGACGCACATGACGGACCTGTCGTCTTGGTCGGCCACTCCTACGGCGGAGTGGTCATTACCGAAGCAGGCAATCATCCCAAGGTCGAACGCCTTGTATATATTACTGCTTTCGCACCGGCCAAGGGCGAATCCGTCGGCTCGCTCATTGCTAACCCGCCTCCGGGCGCTCCAGTGCCGCCAATCATCGGGCCCACAGATGGCTTTTTGTATCTGGACCGCGAGAAATTCCCCGCGTCGTTCGCTGCGGATGTTGACCCGGCGAAAGCCGAGTTTATGGCCGACTCGCAGGTTCCTTGGGGAGTCGGCGCGATTAGCGGAACGATTTCCGAACCTGCGTGGGCGAGTAAGCCGAGCTGGTACCTTCACGTCGCTGACGACCGGATGATCCCTGCCCCTGCACAGGAAGCGATGGCAACGCGTGCCGGTGCCACGATCACAAAGGTAGGCGGCAGCCACGCGGTCTACGTGTCTAACCCACAATCTGTTGCTGACATCATCATGGACGCTGCGGCTGGCAATAGGTCCGCGAGTTAAACTATCTAGGCATTTCGCTATCGGTCAGGCCTGCGTCGATTGCGTTCACAGCAACAAGAGGTCTGACCGATCCTTTAATCGAAAGGC
>JANMSP010000516.1:0-2643 GCA_031389475.1 Pyrinomonadaceae bacterium | reverse complement strand
GGGCAGAAACGCGACGGTAACGGAGCGTGCACCGCTAACCGTAGGACGCTCCGTTACCGTCGCGTTTCTGCCCGGAGTGAACTTAGGTTACCGCGCCGCCGTCAACAATTACTACCTCGCCGTTCATAAAGCTGTTTCGGTCGCTGACCATAAACGCCGCATATTCGGCAAGTTCGGATGGTTTTCCGGTCCTGCCTTTCGACACCCAAAAATCGTGCATCTGGAGTAGCCGTTCGGGCAATGTATTCCCAAGATCGGTATCAAAAATTCCGGCCGCGATGGCGTTTACCGAGATTCCGAAATTTGCGGCTTCGCGTGACAGGCATTTCGTAAAACCGATCATTGCGGCTTTCGATGTCGCGTAATGAACGGATGTCGGAAGCGAGCGGATCGCTCCTACTGACGTAATATTTAGAATCGCGCCGATCTTAGCCCGGATCATCTGTTTATAAAAAGGCTTAGTAACTGCAAATAAACTGCCGACGTTGGTATCTACAACATAATCCCAGGATTTATCCGTCGTCGTGGCGAAATTATCACCTTTGTTGACGGCCGCATTATTCACCAGGATATTTATCGGACCCCATTCAGAGAATATCTCACGCGCGATGTGTTTCATGCCGAAACGGTCCGTAACGGAAACTTTGTATGACAGTGCTTTCCGGCCATGTGCCTCTATCTTGGCCCTTACTTCATCGGCGAGATCGTCGCTCGAGTGATAATTGAATGCAACGTCCGAGCCTTCGCGGGCGAATACCTCGCAGATCGCGGCACCGATTCCGCGCGTTCCGCCGGACACAAACGCACGTTTTCCTTCAAGTAAAAGACTCAATGTGATTTCTCCAAATTGATGCGAACTTTTTAACTAATAGAAAAGGGTAAGCAAATAGAGGAAAAGTGACAAGCGCCGGAAATGAAAATCAGACCTGCGCAGGGATTACCAAAGGCTTTGCGGTTTGCTGATTTGCCGGTAAAAGTGCCGTGATCTCGCGGATTATATGCTCGGTCGAATTGGGCATCGCCATCCCGGCCGTCGCGGCTTTCATATCGATGTATAGCCGCGAATTGCCTGTAAGAGAACGAACTGTCGCCACGATGTCTGTAGATTTTTTGAGCAAAATTCCTGCGCCGTGGTCCGATATAAGCTGAACGGTTCCCGCTTCTTGCGGCATCGGTGTGGTAGTTGCATCGGCGATTATCGGCAGCCGGCAAGCGAGAGCCTCAAACGTGGTTAAACCGCCGAGCTTCGATATCATTACATTCGCCGAGTGCATTAACTTCTCAATATCATCCGAATATCCGATAACTTTGACAGGAAACTTAGCATGTTTTGCAATCTCCTGGGCTTCTTTAAAAAGTTCTTTATTCTTACCTGCGAGAAAGATCGCCTGTACGTCCAATTCGCCGCGAACCAGTTCCTTAAATATCTTCGGAATATTTCCGCCGCCAACCCATCCGGCGTTAACGAAGACGGTAAATTTGTCTGGATCGAGCCCAAATGCCCGCCTCGCATCCTGTGCCGCCGATTCATCGACTTCACAAAATTTAGGATGCAGCGGCAAGCCGGAGATCTTTATCTTTTCCGATGAAACTCCGTAATCCAGAAGCTGCTGCCGTGCCTCTTCGTTCGCCACCAAATATAGCGAAACGTCATCACACGCCCAGCCTTTCCAAAAGCCGTAGCAGGGATCGGTAACGATCGTCACAAGCGGTATCTGCGATGTCAGGTTAAGCTCGCGTAAGACGCGTGCAAAAATGTGCTGCGTCAGCGGGTGAACACTGACAACAATATGCGGACACCATTTTTCAAACTGGTCCTTCAAATAGACCATGCACCGCTTTTGAAAGAACTCGCTCTTTTCCGGCCGGAATTTGTTCACCGCCCAGTAAAGATATTTCATCCAGCCCTGCTTGTGCCGCAGTATCCAGTTGTAAACATCTACCAGCCTATCGGTAATATTATGCGATTCCTCAACCGCCTTAACCACCCGAATAACAGGCGAATCGCCATGCCAAAATTTCTCCAGCCCATCAGCCAATGCTTTCGCCGCCGAACGGTGCCCGCCACCGGTGTCGGACGAGATTATGAGGATTTTTGGGGTATTGGGCATTAACTTTTAATTTTTCGGAAACGGAACTTCTAACTGATTACAAATACTGGCGGCCGTAAATTCAAGTATTTCCTTATGTCTTGGTATAGCTGTTCGTTTCCGGTTCTTTGTCTTCTCCCAAATCGAGTGGCTTCCGCCTTCGCGAAGCAGGCGACATTCATTCGCTTTAAGAAACCGAATAAATCACGCCGCTTCATAAACAAGTTCCGGAATTATTTTGAACTTAGATGAAGCATTCAAAATCAGGTGAATCGGCTCTTCAAGATCGGCGTCACTATCGATCATCGACGCATCTGGAATAGGAAGCGACTCACCCACCAGCAAATTCGTTTCCGCCATATCGACCAAAGCTCCAGCTAATAATTCTCTAGTTTCATCGAGAGTCTTCCCGCAGGAAATTACACCGGCAAAGTCCAAAACTTCACCGTGAATGCCATCTGCAAAAAATTTATACGTTGTTTTATATGTCAACATAATATTTCATTCCTAGGCTTTCAGTGCAATTTCCTTAGCGGCTGCAAAACTCATATTT
>JANMSP010000493.1:0-4364 GCA_031389475.1 Pyrinomonadaceae bacterium | reverse complement strand
TCCTTGATATCGCCCGTCAAAACACCGCCCTGAATCGCCGCTCCCATCGCGACCACTTCGTCCGGATTGATCTCCGACGACGGATCTTTGCCAAAAACTTCAGAAACGGTTCTCGATATGATCGGCGAACGAGTTTGGCCTCCGACGAGGATCACCTTATCGATGTCGTTCGGTTTGAGCTTCGCGTCCCAAAGCGCCTTTTGGCACGGTTCGACCGATGCATCGACCAGGTCCTGAACGAGTTCTTCAAATTTTGTGCGGCTCAGATTTGCGTTGATGTGCTTCGGCCCGGTGGAATCGGCTGCGATGAACGGCAGGCTGATGCTCGTTTCATTGACGCTCGACAGCTCACATTTCGCTCGTTCCGCTGCTTCTTTTAGCCGCTGCAGGGCAAGGCGGTCGCCTTTCAAGTCCATGCCGCTTTCAGCTTCGAATATTGCGACGAGCCAGTCGATAATCCGCTGATCGAAGTCTTCGCCGCCCAGGAATGTGTTGCCGGACGTCGAAAGAACTTCGAAAACGCCGTTATTGATCTCAAGGATCGAGATATCGAAGGTTCCGCCGCCGAGATCGTAAACAGCAATTTTCTCGGACTTATTCTTACCGAAGCCGTACGCCAACGCAGCCGCCGTCGGCTCGTTGATGATGCGTTCGACCTCCAGGCCGGCGATCTTGCCCGCGTCACGCGTCGCCTGCCGCTGCATGTCGTCGAAATATGCCGGGACCGTTATGATCGCCTCGGTTATCTTCTCACCGAGAAATTCCTCGGCCGCTAACTTCAGCCGCTGAAGTACGATACCTGAAATTTCCGGCGGGCTGTAAACGCGGTCTAGAACCTTGATATGAGCATCGCCGTTCGGCGCTTCGACGATTTCAAACGGTACTGTCCCTCGCATTTTTTCGACTTCAGGTGCGCTGAATTTGCGTCCGATCAGCCGTTTAACAGCGTAGAGCGTGTTCGCCGGATTGGTGACGGCCTGCCGCTTTGCGATCTGGCCGACAAGCCGTTCGTCCTTATCGGTAAATCCGACCACCGACGGCGTTGTCCTGCCGCCTTCTTTGTTGGATATTATCTGCACCGTTCCGCCCTCGAGCACGGAAACGCAGCAGTTGGTGGTTCCTAAATCAATACCGATTACTTTGCTCATAAGCCAAGTGTCCTCATTCGCTGTTATGTTTGATAGGGAGAAAAGTGTGCGTGAAAGCTATTCAGCTTCCTTAATCCGGTTAGTTTCGGCAGGTTCCAAAGCCTCGACGGTAAAAGTCCCATCATCGACCACGGCAAGAGCATCCGTGAAATCGATCTCGCCATATGCTCCCGCTTCGATTGTATCGACCGGTGCGGCTTTAGTAACTTTTACCATTGAATGACGAATCACCCTTTCGCCGATCCGGTATCCGCGGAGCAATTCTTCGGAAACGGTATTCGGCGGAAGCTCGCTGGTTTCATCAATGGAAACTGCTTCGTGAAAATGCGGATCGAATGTCCGCCCGACCGTCAAAATCGGCTTAATTCCCATTCCGGACAAAACTTCGTTGATCTGCTGACTTACCAGGACGATCCCATCGAAAAACTGTTGAAATTCGATTCGCTTCTCTTCCTGCATCGCGGACGCAAAATCGAGAGCTCGATCGAGATTATCCAGTGCGGGCAGCATCTTTATGGCAAGATTGCTGATCTGGCTTGAGAATGTGTCGATTCGTTCGCGCTCCGTGCGTGCTTTTAGCGACTCGAAATCTTTCGTGCGGCGGTGCGAATTCTCGAAGATCTCGGTGCGTTCCGCTTCCATTTTCGCCAACTTGTTTTTTAACTCTGAAACCTCTTTTAGCAAGGCGGAATCGGCGGAATTTGCTGTAACAGGTGAAAAGACAGCTTTGTGACCGTTGGCAGGCACCTGCTTCGCGATGACCTCCGGCATGTCATTGTATTCTTCGAAGGCTTCGGCGATCTCGATGAAAGTCGTATCCGAAGTAATATGAAGATCGCGCTCTTTCGCCTCCAGTTCCTTGATAAAGTCATCGACCGACGAGGATTCATCGGCCTCAGCGACTTCGGAAATGTCGAGAATATCTTCAAAATTATCTGTGTCTTGTTTAGGATCCATTGTATCTAAGGCAGAAGCCTGACCATTAGGGAGGGCTTTCTTTTGGATTGCGCATTAGCCCTCCCTTACGGTCAGGCTTCTGCCAGGAAAAATACTTAATTATTCGAGATGTCTTTCGACATCATCTTCTCGAGGACGCGTGCGACGTAAGAGACGATCGAGATCATTCTTGCGTATTCGATCCGCGTCGGACCCAGCACGCTGAGGGTTCCGACCGCCGAACTGCTGCCGATCCGGTACGGGGCCGAGATAAGCGTGCAGTTCTGAAACGAAGGTGTGCGGTTTTCGCTGCCAATTACCACTTGAACGCTTCCCCGCTGCGAAGTATCGCGGGCGATGCATTCGGTGACAATTTCGATTAGCCGCGATTTTTCGCCGATAGTGCTGAGCAGTTCGCGAAGTCTTTCAAGATCTGCAAAATCGCTTTTCTTCAAAATATTCGACGCACCGTCGACGTAAACCTCGCCACGTCTGTCTTCTTCGTCTTCGATACTCTGCGAACAAAGAATTACGGCAGTTTGCAGCAATTTATCGAACAAAGCTTTTTCCTCGTGCATAAGCTTGAGGATTTCGGCCCTGATCTCCGACAGGTTCTTTCCGGCAAACTCGGCGTTTAGGTAATTTGCCGTGCGTTCGAGTTCTTCCTTCATAAATGTCATCTTGAGCCGGATAATCCTGTTATGGACAATATTCGGCGCTGAAACGACTACGACGAGAATTCGATTATCGGAAAGATTGACGAATTCGATATGCTGCAGGCGGTCGCTCGCCAGGCTTGGCGAAACCACGATACCCACATTATTAGAAAGAGCAGACAGCAATTGGGAGGTACGTTCCATCAACCTGTCCGGCGTCGCCGCAAATTCATTCTCGCTTAGCCCGAATTCGCCGCCGATGCGGTAAAGATCGTCATTCGAGATACTGAGAACGCCAAGCAGATTGTCAACGTAAAATCGATAACCCTGGTCCGTTGGAACTCGTCCCGCCGATGTATGCGGCTGTTCCAGAAGGCCCATGTCTTCCAGTTCGCCCATCACGCCACGGATCGTTGCCGAACTCAGCCCGGAGGCATTGGCAAATTTTTCCGCGATAGCCTTAGACCCGACAGGCTCACCCGTGACAAAATGTTCGTTGATTATTGCTGAGAGAATGGTTTGGCCGCGAGCGTCGGGAAAATTGATGCTCCTCTCGACGTTAAAGTTTGGTTCGCGGACAGGCATTTTTCACGGTAAGTCCGAAGCCGTCGCCGTTGGTTTCGGCACGCTTCCCTTTTATTTGATACCATTTTCACGTGCCCGCTGTCAATATTTATTAGTTAAACTGTGATAAACAATTTTGAATTAAACGGTAATTCGACGCTTCGCAATTTTTACGCAGAAGCATTCCGGGCTTTCGACGAGAAACGGGAGGTGCCGGAAATTGATGTGAGATTTTATCCGTATATCGGAATCAATCACACGATCCGCGTGCGCGAAGGAAAAGTTTTCGTCCGCATCGCCGAGATGTGCCGCGATATGCCGCCAATCGGCCAACAGGCGTTGGCATTTATCCTCGTCGCGAAACTGCTGCGAAAAAAAGTGCCGACGAACGCCCGCGAAATTTATTCGAATTTTATAAAAACCGTGGAAATGCGGGAAAAAGCCACCGAAAGCAAACGGTCCCGCGGGCGGAAGGTCATATCGACGGACAAAGGCGCCGTTTACGATCTAGGCGAGATTTTCGATACTTTAAACCGCGATTATTTTCGCGGAGATATGCAGAAACCGGTATTGACCTGGTCAGCCCGCAAGACTTACCGAATCCTCGGCCATCACGACGCGACCCACAAAACAATCGTCATCAGCAAATCGCTTGATTCGATCAACGTGCCGAAATACGTCGTTGAATCGGTCGTTTTCCACGAAATGCTCCACATTCATCACCCGACCGTCCACCACAACGGTCGCAGATATAACCATACACCGGCATTTCGTAGGGATGAGGAAAAGTTTGTGTATTTTAATGAGGCTGAGAAGTGGATCGAGCAGAATGTGCGAAAGTTGAAAAAGGAAGCGAAGAGGAAGTAGTCATGCGTTACGGGAAGTTGTCTTTAATCTCGCGGTCGCTTAGGATTCGCCATAATGAATTTTTATTGAGCGGCTTTCTCTTGCCATATTAACGCCTATGAAAGCATACGCGAAAATAAGAACATAATAGCCTACTGCCGTCGGTGAGTCCGAAGCAGAAAAGCAAAACATAACGCCTAAAAGAATGAACCAC
>JANMSP010000468.1:0-11735 GCA_031389475.1 Pyrinomonadaceae bacterium | reverse complement strand
CCCGCCTTTAGGCGGCTTCTTCGCTGGCCGAGAAGCCACCTAAAGGCGGGACTCAAAACGCGTACCTTATGGTTTAGGTGTCGGTGACGGCTTTTCTTCCTGTACATCGTCAAGAATCTTGACTTCACTTCTACCCACGCTGTAATTTTTGTATTTAACCCTGACTCTCATTTTAACCGATTGCCCGCTATCGAAAACCAACTCATCGTCGGCAGCCGAATATGAAGGAAACCAATATTTGCTGTCCACATTTTCCCGCCAGGTTTCTATTATTGGAAACCTTTCTTTACCTTCCGGAACGGCCTTGCCTTTTGACTTTACGATAAACAAGTCGCGGTCATCGACCCAAATGCGGCCGGAAAAAAGCCGCTCCATATTCTTCTTGATCTCGGGCATAACCTTGGGCGAAACCTCGAATACAAATAAGTCGAGTTCGTCGATCCGTTCCTTGCCGAGGAAGGTAAAATTATACTTCCCTGCCGCCGACGGATTAATTGCATACGGATCAAGCCCGCCAAGATTTTCAAGATCGGCCGCCGTAATCGTAATTTCCGTCAAGGTCGAAATAGGCGCGAACAAAATTTTCTCTATGCGTTCTCCGGCCGGATTGAATGTTAGGAAAGAATCACGGCGAAACTGGCCCGAAATCTGCCCGCCCATCCCTATAGTCTGCATCGTCGCATTTCTATTGAAGGCGTAAGTGTTTAGCGCCTGACGAAAAAGCCCTTCATTATCAGTGAACTTCTTCACGATCTTGTCTATTTCCGCCTGGCTCATTTCGGTTTTGACAATATTTGACGTTTGGGCAAACGCCGCGAACGAAAAGCAAAACATAATAAAAGCCAAAGAAACTAGTTTTTTCATCATTTCACCTTAGGGATTTTGGAATCAGTTAGATAGATGCCCGGAATCATCGAAAAGTTTACACGCATTAAAACGGTTTCGGAATTTTGCCCGCGAATAACGCGAATAGGCGCGAATAAGAAATAAAATTCTTATTCGCGCCTATTCGCAAGCAATTTTTTCTTAAACTCTAGTCCACAAAATCGATCTGCACCTTGTGCGGAATAATTCCAGCCTTATAGCCCTCGTCGAGCAGCAGCCGAACGCTTTCCCTGCCCCGCTCTCCGTAATCGAGTGTGAGGTCGTTCACCCACATTGCGACAAAGCGGTCTGCAAGTTCCTGCGGCATATCACGGGCAAACTGCATCGCGTAAGCAAGAGCATCTTCGCGGTTCTCCATCGAATAAACGATGCTGCGGTGGAGATGTTTCGACACCTGCTTCATCAGGTCTTCGCCAAGGTCGCGGCGGATGGCGTTTCCGCCCATCGGCAGCGGCAGCCCGGTTTTCTCATGCCACCATTCGCCGAGATCAAGAACTTTGGACAACCCAAGCTGCTTATAAAAAAGCTGGCCTTCGTGGATCAAAAGACCGGCATCGACCTTCCCTTTCTGGACCTCATTGATGATCTCGTCGAAAGGTACGACAACGTATTCAAATTTCGGGTTATACAATCGCAATGCAAGAAAAGCGCTCGTCATTTCGCCGGGAATGGCGATCTTCATATCCGAAATTTCGTCAGCGCTTCGCGGATCTTTCGAGACGAGGATCGGCCCGTATTTATCGCCGATGCTTGCACCGTGCGGCAGCAGAGCGTATTTATCGGAGATGTAAGCGTAAGCGTGGAAAGATACAGCCGTCACATCGAAAACGCCGTTCTTTGCATCTTCGTTGAGCGTCTGAATATCTTTCAGCGTGTGCTCGAATTTTAAACCGTCGGTCTCGAGTTTATTGGTCGCGAGGCCGTAAAACATAAATGCGTCATCCGAATCGGGTGAGTGGGCAACCGAAATTGTGCGTACTTCTGGGGCTTTTTCAGTATTTACCGACATAAATTAAACTTTACTGTAGAAAACATTGGTGTCATAGAAAACTTTTATTTTACCGCTTTCGGCGTGTTTGGCAAAGAGCGTGCGAAGTTCTGCAGCCATCGGCCCGTAATTTGAACTCGTTTCCGAAGGCATATAAGATGACGAGAGCACTCTTCCCTTTAATCCTTCAAAATCAAAAACTTGCTCGTTCTGAAAGGTCGCACGGCGAAAATCCGTCCGGAAAAAATCGGCCAAACTTTTTTCATTTATATTATCGTGACGTACTTTCGTATAATCGTTTGCAAATTTCAGAAGGAATTTCTCATATTCGATCAAAAACGGTGTCGTGTTTAACTGCCGCTCATTCCATATCAAGGCGACGAAACCATGCGGACGCAATATCCGCTTGAATTCGGCGAGCGTTCTCGCTTGGTCGAACCAATGAAACGCCTGCGCCGCAATGACGAAATCGACCGTTTCATTAGGCAATCCAGTATTTTCCGCAGTGCCGTCAATGCTTGTAAAATTCGGAAAATCCCCAAGAAACCCTTCCGCGGCGGACCGCATTGTCACATTCGGCTCGATACCAAAAACATTGTTGCCGTTTTTAAGGAACAATTTCGAAGAAATACCGGTTCCGGAGCCGATATCAGCAATCACGGAAGATTCCGTCAAATTCATTTCATCTCGAAATAAACGCAAAACTTCCGCCGGATACCCCGGCCGGTATTTAATATAATTTTCAACGCGATTCGAAAACCGCTCGACCGTGTTTTCCATCTTTTTCGTGTTATCCATGTTTTGGATTCACGCTATTGTGAATTCAAAACTAAATTCTGTTGACATGAAATAGCGATGTTATTGATCTATATATCCGGCTTTGTTTTCTTGTTTTTCCTCTTTCGTGTATTTCATGGACAAAATTCTTAAAACCTTTATCCACGAAATACACGAAAGAAGAAAAAATACACGAATCGCCAATTGCCGACTTAGAAATCCAAATGTCAACAGAATCTTAATCACCCGCAATAAAAGCCGTCATTTTCCAGATGCCGCCTTTCTTTTCAAAACACGCACGATAATCGATCGGACTGCGAACATAATCGGCTTTTACATATCCTTTTTTGCCGCCAAGCGTTTCTACCTTCAGCCAATCGTACTCGGTTTCCGAGGTTTTTAGCTTTACCGAATTTTCATAATCCACTTTTACAATATTGTACGAAAGCGTAGTTGTAACCTCCGCACTGGCTGTCGGTTTTTCTCGCAGGTTTACATTGTTGCCGAAAATGGCTTCATGTTCAAAACCGTCAAAACCAGAGGGAAACGAACTAAACGTGTAGGGCGCCCAAAACTCTTCATCGCCGCCTTCAAAAAAGAATTTCCCCCCGTTTTTAATGACGGGCAGGAACTCACTCCAGAATTTACTGTCGGCCTTTTCAATTCTCCAGATCTTCTTAAAGTCCGCCGTACCCTTGTCGCCGCCATAACTGAGTTCTATATTGCGGTCGACTATACCGTAGATGTATTTAGAATCTTTTCTTTCCGCAGCTGCGATCAATTTTTTCCTAAAGGCGACGAAGGAAGCGTCGTTTATGCCTTTATCGACCGGCTTAACATATCGCTCCTGCGAAAAAACATTGAAAACTCCACAAATGGACAGACATAGAAATAATAGAAATTTTCGCCTCATATCATCCTCCCGACACTTACTCGGCTTCGCTCACTTCCTCGCCCGTCCACTGCGTTTTGCGCGAATGAGGAATATCGAATTGATCCAAAATGCGGAAACACAAATGCCCGACCAGATCGTCGATCGTTTCCGGCCGATGATAAAATCCGGGACTCGCTGGTAATATTGTGGCACCGGCTCGCGAAAGCTTAAGCATATTCTCCAAATGAATCGAGTTGAACGGCGTTTCACGCGGAACGATGAGGAGCTTTCGGCCTTCCTTTAAACAAACATCCGCGGCACGGTGAATGAGATTCGTTCCCGCACCCGAAGCTATCGATCCGAGTGTTCCCATCGAACACGGAACGATTATCATTCCGGCCTGCTTGTTCGATCCCGACGAAGGTTTAGCAGCGAAATTATCCAGCCGCCAGAAACGAATGATCTTTGAATCGCCGGGAAGCCCAAGCCATTCGTTTATTTTCGCATTCGTCGGCTCACGCAAATTTGCTCCGGTCTCGACCTGAGCGACCGTCGCCGCCGTTCCCGACATTATCAGATTTATCGTTTCGACCGCTCCGCTAGCCGCCAAGAGCTGCAAAGTGCGGTGAGCGTAGATCGTCCCCGAAGCTCCCGTTATCGCGACTGTTAATTCCATAAGGCGTGGAAAGATTATAGCTCTTAGTGTTCTGAGTTCAAACTTCAGTTTGTCTTCCGCCGGAAGAAAAGACAAACTGAAGTTTGAACTCAGAACTTTTATGAAAACCGCCGACATCGAAGCAATCCTTAAACTCCATTCCGCCGGAGATCTATCGCAAGCCGACGCCGCCGAAAAGCTGAAAAATCTATCTTATCAGGACATCGGCTACGCCCGCATCGACCACGGCCGAGCAGACCGCCAGGGTTTTCCCGAAGTCATTTTCGGTGAAGGAAAAACGCCCGAACAGATCGCGGGCATTTTCGAAAAATTGGTGGAGCGTTCTGGAAATGTTCTTATCACCCGGACGAATGCCGAGGTTTTCGGCCAGATCAGAAATATCCATACCGACGCCGAATGGCACGAATCCGCCCGGCTTATCCGTGTTTTTCGTGATAAGACCGATCTGGGCGAAGGCGAGATAACCGTCGCGACCGCCGGTACAAGTGATATTCCCGTCGCCGAAGAAGCCGCTCTGACGGCGGAAACTATGGGCAACAAAGTGCAGCGGATCTGGGACGCCGGAGTCGCCGGAATCCATCGCATACTAGGCGAACGCGAACGGCTGCAAAATTCCCGCGTCGTGATCGTCGTCGCCGGTATGGAAGGAGCATTGCCCTCCGTCGTCGGCGGCCTCGTAAAAGTCCCGGTCATCGGCGTCCCGACCAGCATCGGTTATGGCGCCTCATTCGGCGGCGTTGCGGCACTGCTCGGAATGCTCAATTCCTGCTCATCGAATGTCACGGTCGTAAACATCGACAACGGTTTCGGCGCCGGTTTCGTCGCAAGTTTGATAAATCGGAAGATTCAATAAATCCAAATCAGAGAAGCGACTTAGGGCAATTCTTAACCGACTTTCACCCAAATTATAATTATTGAATTACTATTGCCGATTCTGTTAAACTTGGTTTGGCACTTTCCAGCATTGTTTCTTTGTCTTGTCACCAACTCTATGTATAAGATAATTCTCCCAACCATCGCCATATTATTTCTCATACTGCCGCAGATCTTATTCGGTGCGAGTTCGGCGAACCCTGGATTTTTTAATGAGCGGTTTACGATGCTCGCGTTAAATAAGATTCATGGAGCGCAGTCGACTTATCAATCTACCTATGGCAACGGCAATTACGGATCGTTTGCGAACCTCCGGCAGGCGGATTTTATTGATGCAGCACTGGCGTCGGGAACGAAATTCGGTTATACATTCACGATGACAATTACGCCTCATTCCCCGGGCACGGCATCGAGATTCGTAGTAACCGCAACACCGCAGCGTTACCGGAAGACCGGGAAGATCTCGTTTTATCTCGATGAAACAAACCGCCTTCGCGGGGGCGACAGAAACGGCGGCACCGCAAATTCTTCCGATCCCGTTCTCGAACGTCCCTGCTTCCTTAATGGCGGCAATGAAAGCTGCGCGAAGGCATCAGTACGGACAATTCATGGTGCGGAAGCAACATTTCAGGCGACCTCCGGCAAAGGCAATTTCGGCAGTTTAGCTGAGTTGGGCGAGATGAATTTAATTGACGGGGCCTTGGCAACCGGCGTGTCTCACGGTTATGTTTTTACCGTAGTCTTTGTCGATCAGTCACCGGGGAATTCCCCCGCATCATTCAAGATTTCCGCGGTTCCCCAAAATTATCCGTTGTCCGGCAGGCTCTCTTACTTCATGGCAACCGAAGGCGTAATGCGTGGTGCAGATAAAGGCGGGTTGCCCGCCAACGAAGACGATCCATACATAGACGACTGCACGAACGGTTCGATTTCCGAAAATGAGACTTGCGCGGTTCAGAGTTTACGGACGCTCCAAAGTGCGGAAGCGACATATCAGGCAACTTCCGGCAACGGTGCTTACGGCAGTTTGTCTCAACTGGCTAAAGCCAACCTTATAAACAGCCAGCTAGCAACCGGCCTTGCCCATGGATACGGGCTGACGGTGACTTTTGTTAATCCGTCACAAAACGTTCCCGCCTCGTTCAAGATTTCCTCGGTTCCTCAAACTTACGGAACAACTGGAGTAAGATCATTTTTTATCGATGAGGACGGCGTAATTCACGCAGCGGATAAAAACGGCTTGCCCGCGGATGAGAACGACCCGCCGATTAATTAGTGATTTGTAACTCGGGTTTCGACAAAGCCGGTGCAGAGAACCCCTTTAAGAATCTAATAAATCGGTCCTTACTTTCTCGGTTCTGTTGACATTTCAGTTTTGAGGCTGCTTTGGCAATCTTTCCGCGTTTTACGCGGCACCTAGCCACGCTCTTTAGGGCGTGGCACACGTCCGGAGCAAACTAGTAGGGCGTTTCAACGTCCTTCCCAGCTTTTCGGCTTAAGCCGCTGTTTATAAGCCCGTTAAAACGGGCTGCAGGTTCTACAGCCTATTTGACTACGCCGTAAACGACGTGGCTATGTGCCCTTCGGGAAAGCCTCATGAATGAGGCTGAGGTCAAATGTCAACACAACCTAATCATTATTGAAAAGCGCACCTATTTGATTCAGTTACCGGGTTTACAGGCAGCGGCGTCGATGGGTTTTGCCTTCCACTTATGCGAGTAGGTGGCGCACCGTCCCATAATGCAGCCGGTGCCGTCGACGATCATTGTGCCGTCGTCTTTGATTTCGTATGGGCCGGAACCGGTCGCGTTGAACGGCCCGGAATAGGTGTAGCTCCCTTTGGCTGCGTCCGTCGGCGTGAATTTGAAGTCAAGTGTGCCCGGCACCGTGAATTCCACACTGGAATCGCAGACGTTGCCTTCCTGAACAGCGTCGTCGATATTGCCCTCAATGCGGTATGCTTTTTTCCCGGTGTCGGCGGTTTTCCCGGGCGCCGAATTCGTCGTGGGAGTGGATGCCGAATTTGATTGCCGTGAGTTCATGTCGCCCATGTTTTCGCCCGTGCTCCATCCACACGCCATTACGACCGTGATAATTACAGTCGCCAGCACTCCATTTGCAAAATTTTTCATAATCATTTTATGCCTTTGGATGAAGACTAAAGAAAAGGTCAATTCACCGATCAAGGACAGGAGACATCAGAAGCCGGTATTAGGGGCAGTTTGGGTGTTTGCAGGTGGGGAGCGAAGCGGTTTATAGGGTTGTCCTTTTACTTTCTTCGGGTTAAAGAAAAAATTATAATCAAAATTAAAATTGTTGATTATGGCTTCATGCTGCTGCCCTTCAATAGAATCGGTGAACCAAAAATCCCAGCTAACCAATATCCACTGCGGTTTATCTTTTTTAGTAAGTTCAGCCATTACCGGGTCAACCTTGTAAACCGGCAATCTGCCTGAAGTTGATTCCGGGTCGGTTAAATAGCCGTTGCTGAATACATCCGTGCCATTATCTAAATTATTGAGCGCAGGCTGTCGTGAGGTCAGTGCCGGTTCGCCGAGGCGGTCTTTATATTTTTCCCGGTGTTTTCTTAAACCGGTGCGAAAGCGTTCAAGTTTTTCATCTAAAGGCTTGATCCAAACAGCTATTCTTTTTTGATCTCCCTGTTCGGCTTCGTAAATTCTTTTCTTTTCCGCTTCATAATACCTTGGCAGAGCCGTTTCCAATGCCTGCAAATATTCACCTTTGGTTAATTTTACAAAGGGGAATTTATTGTCTTTGGAGAATAAAACGTGATGCACTCCCCCGCCGGATCCTAAGTTTTTCACCCGGAAGCTGATGTAGGGTTTAATGTTCACTTGCTTGGTCAGATCAAGAAGTTTTTTTTCTTTTTCATCATCTATCTCGGTTTCGGCTGTCGACAGCGTAAAATAATATTGCGTAGGAGTGCAAATATCCTTAATACCCCAATCGCCCGGCACACCATTCGCTGATATGCCCCACCGAATGTGATCGCCGGTTAAAGGAACGATCTTCCCGCTGCCGTCATATTTAAGCTGCATAAATGTTCTTGAATAAGCTCCGTAACTTTGCGGCTTTCCGGCGGTATGACGATTATACAAACCTAATTTTTCAGAAACAGATTTTCTTATATCGCCCAATCCGCCTTTTGGCGTATAGCTGGCTTGTATCCAGTTGCCGAAAGAAGCTCCGATAGATAACTGGGCAGCGGAATACAATTTATCATCAACCTTTAAAGGTTCCTTGCTGTCTTGAAAGTTATAGATTTTTATGCAACCGATCACTTTATCCTCAACGGACGCGGGCGGAATATTCTGGGCAATACCGAATTTCACAGAAACAAGAATCAAAAATAGTAGAACTATTTTTTTCACAATATTCACTCAATATGTCTGTATCTCAGACTAATGCCTGAAGGCAATCAAAAAGAACAATGTCATAAAACTTAATCAACTTTTCCAAATGCCGTACTATCGAGCCATAGAATCCTCGCGCCTTTGACGGCGGCAAATGACGCGTTGTAAGTTCGCGGTTTGCCTTCGATGCTTGAAAAAGTCACCTGCCAATTATTCGGCACGGAAAACTTGCCGCTTGCGTTGACGCTCTGGAATTTGATGTTGCCGACCATCCCGCTTGCCACGCCCAAATCCCATTTGTAAGTATTGCCCGCGCCGAACACAAATTCTTGAGTTGAAGCGTGAGTATCCGTCCCGGCACTCGCGCCGGTGTAGGCGTTCACATACGAGAGTGAACCGGAATAATCGTTCGTCCATTTGCCTTTCAAATCGGACGGAGCGACGGCGAATTTGTTGTAATTAGCCATCTTTTCCCAGCCGTAAGTCTTTCCGCTATACGCGCCGAATTCCTGTTCAAAACTAGCTTTGTTCGGCGTTATAAATTCCAAATATCTGCCGCTGCCGTTCTGATAATTCATTTTGAACAAAACAACATAAACCGCTTTGCCCGTTCCTTTTTCGACCATTTCAGCTTCGGCGAATTCGATGGACTGCCAGCCGGAGAGCGGTCGAAACTGCAGATTGGACGCGGAACTGTAGCGCTGCGCAACCAATACGTCCCACGCAGTTTTCAATCCGTCGAGCAAGACAAAGTTATGTTTATCAGCCACCGGATTCGGGTAATGAATCAGCACTTTTGTGTTACCTTTGGTTACCAAAACCCAGTCTTCCTGCTCCGTGCCGACCCAGCCGTCGTCAAAATTAGTCTGTGTAGAGTAAAAACTGCTTTTTCGCGCCGGTTGTGCGATTTCTGTCGGCTTAATCTTTGATTCAACGGCGGTTGCTTTGATTTTCGGCAAATCGACCGATTCCAAAAATGCGGCAATTTCCTGCTGGTATTTGTCGGTATTAGTCAAAATCAGTATATTTATCATCTTCTCCTGACCGCTGATGGTAACGAGTAAAACGATTCCCTTCTTCCCGTCGGATTCGTATTGAGCCAGCCCGCTTTCCGCCGTCCAGCCGTTTTCGCTCATCGGCGTTTGCATCTGCGGTGCGCCGGAAACGCTGACCGTTTCTTTGACGATCTTTTCCCACGCCGCTTCAAAATTGACTTTGCTGTCGCTGCTTCCGGGCAGCGGCTTAAACATCGTAATCATGCACAAACCGCCCGTCGCGCTGTCGTCGATTCCAAGCTGAACCGCATTTTTGCTCGCTTCCTTCTGCCAGCTTTTCGGAGTTTTGAATGAAATGATGTCGAAAGTTTCGGCTTTTTGGGCAAATAAATTTGCGGCAAAAACGAATAATATCAAGAAGCCAAGTAGATTTTTCATAATTATTTTTGTTTATAAAGTCGATATTTCAATCCGCTGTATTGTTTGTTCTGTATGTGCAAAACCCTTCCACCTCTTATGGCTTCAAATTGTGCAAAATGGGCAACGGGCGTTCCTTTCTTATCAGTTATCGTCATATCCCAGTTGTTTACAGTAAATTTTCCGTCCCTTTTTTCTGTATGAACTTCAGGCGTACCCATCATTCCGGAGACTCCGATGTAGTCAAAATGAAAAGTGCTATTCGATCTAAAGATAAATTTAGCATTGATTGAAACACCGCCCATTCCGGCATAATTTCCCGTATTCGTGTTGTAGTATTGTGAATAAGCGGCAGATGAATTTTCCCAGGTGCCGGGCAGGTCCTTTGCGCTGACGGCAAATTTATTGTAGTTATTCATTTCCTTAATTTTGTCGTAATTTGGAAACTGCTTTGTCAGGGTGGCCTGATCGGGCGTAACAACCTCAATACAATTGGCAAATCCATTTTCTGAGGTGATCATCAAAGCGATATGAGCTTTTTTGCCGGTTGAAATTTCTACGCCGTCCGCCTCGCCAAAGTAAACTCTGTCGTATTTCCCGTAATCAGTTTTCGCAACATTGATATTGCTTACTTTATATCGCGGCGAAATGAGCAGATTCCAGTAGTGTTCTATTCTTTTATTATCATCAAAATTTCTTGTTTCATCGGTATATTGAATACCATAATGAAGCAAGACCCTTGTATCGCCTTTGTTTACCTGCACCCATTCAGCCGTATCGACGGCATTCCAGCCATCATCAAAATTGCTGGTCGTAAAAGCGAAACCGGTTGAAACAGCTTTGATTGTGTTACTGACTGGCGGATTATTCTTTACTTGTTTATTGGCTTCCGGTCTTTTTAACTTAAGCGAAGCAGCAAAGGCTTCGATATCGGGCACATTGTCCTGACTATTAAAAATGGCCGCCGCGCTGAATGTTTTGCCGAAGCCTGAGTAGGTGCTCATCAACACCGCCGCCGCACCCATCTCATTTTCAAAGCTGGTGCCGCCCGTGACCACGTCCCATCCATCCGATTTTACAGCCGGTTCGATCTCCGGCTTGCCTTTTACCGCCATTTGCCCAGCGATAAATTCCTGCCAGTCGGCTTCGAAATCGCCTTTTGCGTTGCCGGAACTGGTTCCGCTCGCGAAGAGCATGATCATCGCGTAACTTCCTTTCTGCGCGTCGGAAATATTAAAAACGACGACTCCGCCCTTGTCTTGTTTTTGCCATCCTTTCGGCGGTTGAAACGTCGCAATATCGAAGGTTTCCGAAGCTTGTGCAAACACCAGCCCAAAACTCAAAAAGATTATTGCGGATGCGAATAGTAAAATCGCCAGATTCTTATAATGTTGTCTTTGCATAATTCTCCTATATTTTGAGTTTGCCGGACATCCAATTAATCGAGCTTGCCAAACGGCCGGAAAATGAACTTATCATAGGTTTCATCTTGTCGTAATTTGGAAATTGCTGTGTCAGGGCAGCCTTATTCAACTTTTCCATAAGCCATACCATCCATCCATAAAACCCTGCCACCTTTAAAACAGGAAAAATAGGCATTGTATGTTTTGGGCTTTCCCTGTATATCAGAAAAATGAATTTGCCAGTTGTTTATCATTTTAAATGTTCCTGTTGTTTTAAATATTTTTGCTCCACCAGCCGAATGGACATTGTTGGTCATATACCCATCCCACTTGTAAGTTGTGGCCGAAGTAATATCGTAGTTTGTTACAATTACAACCGTGTTGGTGCTGGTGTATTGCCCATCGCTGGACCTGTAATTAAAGAAGGTCCCAGTATAATTATCCGACCATTTTCCCTTCAAGTCGGTGGCAGC
>JANMSP010000453.1:0-7818 GCA_031389475.1 Pyrinomonadaceae bacterium | reverse complement strand
CGACAAATACAACCTTATGAATCTGTGGCAGGTTCATTAAAACCTGACTGGCCTTAAATGAAGTCAGCGTTTTGCCGGAACCGGTCGTGTGCCAGATATAGCCGTTATGGATGCTGTTTTTTACACGGTCGATGATCGCTTCGGCGGCATAAAATTGGTATGGCCTAAGAACCATCAGCATTTTATATGCTTCGTTCAAGACCGTGTACTGGCAGATCATTTTTGAAACGTGACACCGTTCCAAAAACTCGTCGGTAAATTCGGCAAGTTGAGTAACACGCTTGTTATCTTCCTTAGACCAAAAGAAAGTCTGCTTGAACGACTGATGCCGGTTGTTGGCATAATACTTTGTATCTACACCGTTGCTGATGACAAACAGTTGAACGTAGTTGAATAACCCGTAAGATGAATTATAGGAATGCCGCTGATAACGGTTTACTTGGTTAAACGCCTCTTTTAGTTCCAGCCCGCGACGCTTTAGCTCAATCTGAACAAGCGGCAGGCCGTTAATTAAAATTGTTACGTCGTAACGATTCTTAAACGACCCTTCCTGCGAAATCTGCTGCGTAACTTGAAACTGGTTTTGACACCAATTCGCCGTGTCGAGGAATTCCAAATAGGCAATCTCTCCATTTGGTTTTTTGTACCTTACCTTGTCACGAAGAATTTTAGCGCGTTCAAAAACATTGCCTTTATTCAGATGATTCACAATGTGCTCGAAACCGCTGTCGGAAATCGAAATCTTATTGTGTTTCTCAAGCTGGGTCTTGAGATTGCGCAGCAAATCCTGCTCATCGCGTATGAAAACTTTTTCATAGCCATGCGAAACCAACTGCTGAACAAGGTTATCCTCTAAAATTTGTTCCGATTGGGTAGCCATTAACGGTTCACATTCCTATATAATTAAGTCTCCGGACTCTTCCTGTTCGGACAAATATTCTAGTCGTTGCTGGACGTATGCAACATTATCCTGGTCAAACAATGCTCGGCTATAACTAAGATTATCAATAGGATTTGCTTCGTCCAGCCAAAGGTTGAAATTATGATTATCTTCGTAGACTATTTCCGCATCGTCCGGCAGTTCAAGACGAAAGAAATGCTCAAGTAAATAGTATGCTAGTGCCTCCGTCACTCTCGCAACAAGGTTTGAAAACTGCGGCGAGCTAAAGAGTTCTTTCGGCACCGCTCGTCCATGAGAAATATCACCTCGATCATTTCTAATTCTGCTAAGTTCCTGTATTAGCGATGCAATGGGTCGGACAAATTCCAGCTCTAGCTCATTATCAAATTCTGAAAGTTTGCCTGCCGCTCGCCAGAAGAGCGGCATCATATCCATCTTCTTTAGTTCCCGGTCATCCGCCGTATTATCAAGCTTCTTAATAATGGTTTTGGAAACGCCTTCAATAAGTGACTTGCAACTTTCTATGCAGATGTCCGGCTGAGATGTAACGTGCGTCTCTATCACGTCAATAACGGTTTCATAGTAGGCAAAATGCTCATACTTTACGTTATTTTGGGAAATTAGGTTTCTGACTAATTGCATAAGCAATCAAATAAACATTTGCTGTAACAAACCCTTTTTATAGGTTCGCAGTTTTTCTACCTGCTGATCCGCGAAGTTTATCTTTTCATCAATTGACGAAAGAAAACTTGCGATTTTTTGTTGTTCTACCTCGCCCGGAATATGAGTTACATGCTTTACGAGATAGTTTCTTGTAATCTGCGGTTGCCCTGTACCCGTAACCAAATATTTAAGCGATTTGCTTGATAAAACGTAGTAAAAAAAATCAAGAAGTATCTTAGTGCCAGAGTTCTCAATATTAACAACCATTGAATTGCCAGTTATCCAACAAAATTCAGGTGTCAGATTAACCTGGCCTGAGTTTTCTCCTCGACAACTAACAGTGACTTGCCGATTTCGATGGTTAAACTTCGAGTACTTTCCGATTAGTCCGTTTGCACCGAAAACGGAAAAGCCATTAGGTGTGAATTGTGATTGCGAAATTGTGATGGGTTGATAAAGATTCGCTATCTCCCCCAACATCTTCTCTTCCCAATCCGGAAAATTTGTCCCATCGACCGCTCTAAAGCGAATTTCCTGGTTGAAGATTTTCTGCATCACGCCTTTTTTGTATTGCTCCAATAGCGCCTTCTTCCTGGCAAGTTGTTCAATCTTCTTATCCACCGCCGTAAGGAAAGCCGCAATCTTTCGTTGTTCGAATGGTGAAGGGACAAAGACCGATTGTGAGTGCACATCATTTCTGTTAAGTGTTGGAACACCTGAACCAGTGGCAAAACGCTCCAAATTGAATTGAGAGTAAAAATAGTAAACGTATTTCGCATCGTTTTCTTTGAATGACGTAACCCAAAATGCAGTGTTGTGGGGCCAATAGTCCGTTTCTACAAAAGTTACTTTACCTATTGTACCGGAACGACCTGTGACAACGCCGGGAGCTTTCGCTCTATATTCATGATGTGTCTTTAGTATGCCGTTTGAAAAGACAACCGGAAACTCACCTTCGACAATATCGCTGACGGGCAAGTCAAAGCCTCGTTGCAAGGGTGCGAAATCGATTATTTCGTTTTCTTCCAATTCCTGAGTAAATTCAGGAAATCGCAAAAGATGTTTTTTGGTTTTTGAATCCATGAATCAGAAAGGTGTCAAAATATTGAGCTGACGGCAGTAGTCTTCAACAATCTTATCCGTTTCGCTGATTTGTGAGTCAAGAGCTTTCAATTCACTAGCGACAAGTTCCAGGTCAATAACTTCTTCATCGTCGAACGTATCCACGTACCGAGGAATATTTAGGTTGTAGTCATTTTCTTTAACTTCATCTAAAGACGCAACATAACTATATTTATCGTTATTACCTCTTTCGATGTAAGTTTGCAAAATTCGAGCAATGTCTTCGTTTCGGAGATAGTTTTGATTCCCACGTTTTTCAAAATGCTGGCTCGCATCAATGAAGAGAATGTTGTCGAAATCTTCCTTACATTTCTTAAACACCAAAATGCAGGTTGTAATTTGTGTGCCAAAGAAAATGTTAGCGGGTAAGCCAATTACGGCGTCGAGATAGTTTCGGTCATCAACAAGATATTGGCGAATGTGACCTTCTGCACCGCCGCGAAAGAGTACGCCGTGGGGAACGACGACCGCCATCACGCCGTTATCAGCCAAATGGTGGACCATATGCTGGATAAAAGCGAAATCAGCCTTTGAACCGGGAGCAAGCCGCCCGTACTGGCTAAACCGGTCATCCCCGAGATGTAAAGGGCTTGCCGACCACTGAGCGGAAAATGGCGGATTTGCGACGATTGCCTCAGCCCTTAGATCGGGATGCATCGGACGTTCAAGGCTGTCTTCCTGCTTGAGATCGAACTTCTGATAATGCACACCATGCAAAATCATATTCATACGAGCCAGATTGTACGTCGTGCGGTTTAATTCCTGCCCGTAAAACTTGCCCACTTCTTTAACTTCTCTCGCAACGCGAAGCAGCAGCGAACCGGAACCGCATGCCGGATCATAGACGGTTTTCAGCTTGTCTTTGCCGACCGTTACCAGCCTAGCGAGAACCTTGCTCACTTCCTGCGGTGTGTAAAACTCGCCCGCCTTTTTTCCCGCTCCGCTGGCAAACTGACCGATCAAATACTCATAAGCGTCGCCGAGGATGTCCGAGTCAGCTTCATCCAATTGAAAGTCAATCTTGTCGAGATGAGCCAGAACCTTTGAAATCAATTCATTCTTTGCCGCTTCTGTTCGGCCCAGTTTTGTGCTTGTAAGATCAAGGTCTTCGAACAAATTGTCGAAATCGTCTTCGCTTTCCGTTCCCATCGTGCTCTGCTCAATGCTATTAAGAATTTTTGCGAGGTCTTCGAGAATAAAAGGACTCTGATTGTCAGCGTCGTTTTTATTTCCGTTGCCATTGCCGCGATGAGCGATTGCAGAGAAAAGCTCTGACGGTTTTAGAAAATAACCAAGTTTAACAAGCGATTCCTCTTTTATCGCTTCTAGATAATCCTTTCCCTCTACCGTGTTTTCCTGAATGCTTTGATAAATGATGCCGTCTTCTGCAAGCATCGAATCAGCATACAAATTCATCCGTTCAGACAGGTACTTATAAAAGATGAATCCCAGAATGTAATCCCGAAACTCGTCGGCATCCATCTTTCCGCGCAACGTATTCGCGATGTTCCACAACTGCTGTTCGAGTTGCTTTTTCTGATCTTCAGACATTCAATTTTTTAGTGGTTAGCAAATATTTACGCCAAAGTAAATGCGAAAATATTTAAATTAAGTTAGAAATCCTGACAGACTATAAGTAAAGATTAATTGATCCCAATCGTCAAATGCCAATTCCTTAAAATATCTCTTTCAATCTGAGCGTGTGTTGCCGTGCATCCTAAAAACAAGTGTTGCAATTCAATTGTTATTTTCACGACTGGAAACTATCATAATTGTAATAATACCTGCCAAGCCTCTCGACGATGCTCAAACGGGCGGGTTTTCTATTTTTAAATCAAGCAGTTTTCGGGCCCTCGGCGAAGTAGCCCCGGGCGGTGATTTCATCGGCCCCGGAGGTGTGTTTCATCAACCTTACGCCGTTCGTTGTCGACCTTACGTTTACTGGCGTCGGTACCCGGATCGGGAGGTTCGGAAATGGTCAAAACCAGAGAATCCGGCGCAGAAAAATTACAAAAATTAGCGGCAAATTAGGAACCGATTTCGAGATTGTGGCCGTTGGGGATGAGGGTCGGATATTTGCCGCTCCAGCAGGCGGTGCAGGATGTCGCCGGGTCGAGACCGGTGGCTTCGAGCATGCCTTCGAGGGAGAGATAGCCGAGGCTGTCGGCTTCGATGTAGTTACAGATGGCTTGGACATCGACGAGGGAGCGAACCACCCCGTCAGCGGCGGCCGCTGCCACCCCTCCTTTGGAAGGAGGGGAGCTAAGAGACGGAACTGTCACAACCGAGCTGAAACGGGCGGCGATCAGGTCTTCCTTGCGCGGCGTATCGACTCCGTAATAGCACGGATTTGTCGTCGGCGGACACGAGATCCGCATGTGGACTTCGCTGGCACCGGCATCGCGGACCATCTGGACGATCTTCTTGGAGGTAGTGCCGCGGACGATGGAATCATCGACCAGCACGACACGCCGGCCGCGGATCAGGTCTTTGATAGGATTGAGCTTCAGCCGCACGCCGAACGAGCGAATGGACTGCGAAGGCTCGATAAATGTCCGGCCGACATAGTGGTTGCGGATGATCGCCTGCCGGTAATTGATGCCCGATTGATTAGCGTAACCAATAGCCGCCGACACTCCGGAATCCGGCACGGGCACGACAATATCGGCATCGCACGGCTGTTCGATCGCAAGGCGTTTGCCCATCTTGTGCCGGGATTCATTGACCGACCGTCCAAAGATGGTCGAGTCAGGGCGGGAGAAATAAACGTGCTCAAAGGTGCAGACGGACACCGGCTTTTCGATGAACGGCATCGACGAATGCAGGCCGCTCTCATCGATAATAAGCATCTCGCCGGCGGCAATCTCGCGGATGTATTCGGCGTCGATCAGGTCGAAAGCACATGTTTCCGAAGCAATGCACCAGCCGCCCCCGAGCTTGCCCAAAACAAGCGGCCGAAAGCCTCGGGGATCGCGGATGGCGACCAGCGATTTCGGCGTGAGGAACAGCAGGGAAAAGGCACCTTCGGTATCTTTGAGGACCTTTTGCATGGCCTCGTAAATGTCTTTCGCGGGTGTGCGGGCGATGCCGTGAAGCAGCGTTTCGGTATCCGATGTTGAAGAGAATATCGCCCCGGCCTGCTCAAGCTCACGGCGTTTTTCAGCGGCATAAGGCAGGTTTCCGTTATGGCAAACCGCAATGTCGCCGTGCTGGCACGTCACTGAAAACGGCTGCACTTCCTTGATCGTGTTCTTGCCGGAAGTCGCATACCGCGTGTGCCCGATGGCACTCGAACCGGTAAGCTTTTTGAGTACGCTGTCGGTCAGCACATCGGCAACCAGCCCTTGCGAGCGAAATTGGTGCAGATCATGACCATCGGACGAAACGATCCCGCAAGCCTCCTGCCCGCGATGCTGCAATGCGAAAAGGCCGAGTTGAGTAATAGTCGAAGCTTCGGGGTGCCCAAAGATGCCGAAAACACCGCATTCCTCGTGAAATTTATCTAAAACTAAATCCATTACTTCTATTCTGACACAAAGACGGGTTAGCCACGAATTACACAAATAACACTAATAGTAAAGAAATATATTAGTGTTATTTGTGTAGTTCGTAGCAAAGATTAGTCGGCGGGTACGATGCGGCCGCGGCATTCGCCGAAGCCGATGCGGCGGAAGCCTTCGCGTTCGCAATAGCCTTTCATTATTACTTCGTCGCCGTCTTCCAGAAAGCGTCGCTGTTCGCCGCTCGGCAGGTCGATCGGCTCGGTTCCCCGCCAGCTAAGTTCCAGCATCGAGCCGCGTTCGCTTTTTTCTTTGCCGGAAATAGTGCCGGTCGCGATCAGATCGCCGGTTTGCAGGTTGCAGCCGTTCGAGGCGTGGTGCGTCAGCATTTGGCCGATTGTCCAGTAAAGGTCCTTCATGTTGGAGCGTGAAAGCATAAACGGCTCGATGTTTTCGTCAACCATTTTCCGGGTTTGGATAAAGACCTCGAGTTTGATGTCGATGCCGCCGAATTTTTGATTGGCCGGATCGTTCAGGTAATCGAGCGGCTGCGGATCGCCTTCGTCGCGTTCGAATGCCGGCGTGCGAAACGGCGCGAGAGCTTCCATCGTAACGACGAACGGCGAGATGGTGGTTGCGAAATTCTTGGCGAGAAATGGGCCGAGCGGCTGGTATTCCCAGGCCTGAATGTCGCGGGCCGACCAGTCATTTACTAGGCACAGGCCGAAGATATGTTTTTCGGCATCGGCAATCGGGATCGAGGTTCCCAGCTCATTGGATTGCCCGACAAAAAAGCCGACCTCCATCTCGTAATCGAGACTCTTCGCCGGAATAAACACCGGCGGCTGCTCGGCGTCGCTGCGGTTTTGCCCGTGCGGACGTTTGATATCGGTGCCGGAAATAACAATGCTCGAAGCCCGTCCGTGATAACCGATAGGAACATATTTGTAATTCGGCAGCAGCGGATTGTCCGGCCGGAACATCGAGCCAACGTTCGTGGCGTGGTAGATCGAGCAGTAGAAGTCGGTGTAGTCGCCAATTTGATCAACAGGTAATGAGAATTTGCAATCCGTTTGAGGAAAAAGGTATTGTTCTAGCTTTGTTCGAATCTCGGTTGTTGCTCCAGCGCTTAACCAAGACGATAAAAATCTCCGTACGACCGACCTCGTATGCGGCCGACTATTCATAAAAATGTCTAGAGAGTAATTGCCCCCAAGCCAGTTTTCCGCGACGCTTAGTTCGTCATCTACGTTAAACAAACCAGACTGAGTAACACCATTTAAATCAAGAATCATGTCACCGATGACGGTTCCTGGCTGTTCGATTTGGTTATCTGGGTGTGTAAAGTAACAAAACGGCAAATTCTGTATGGGAAAATCCGTATTCGGATCGTTGGCGGATTCGACCCAGCTTTTCAGGTTCGGGTCGTGGGTTTCGTTGATTTCGTAGGCCATATGTTTCTAACTGCCGCGTTCACCCACCCGCTACCGCAGGTGGTACTGACCAGAAGGTTACGCCGCCATCCTGGTGGGATTACAGCAATCCCAAGCTACGCAGATCGGCTATCGGTTCATCGAATGAGCATGAGCCGAATGAATTGAATCCTCTTGTTCGCAAAAATGCGAGTTGTTC
>JANMSP010000339.1:0-6886 GCA_031389475.1 Pyrinomonadaceae bacterium | reverse complement strand
CGCATAAATAGGTGCCGGGTGCGACATAAATTCGACGATTTCGGCCTTCCGCGACATCGCCTATTAACATACTTGAGGGAAACGAAACGTAAAAAGCATAAGATCGCCCATCATGACCGCAATGATGGCGCCCTCGGTACTAACTATTCTACTTCGCAACAAGACAAACCGGAAGCAACAAAGCGAACCGAAATCCGATCTCTCCGGGAGATTACAATTTTCGACAGAATTTAGTAAATGTCAGTCGAAAAGCTACGCCGCGAGCAGAAAGGCGTATCAACAAAACTGGTGTAGATCGCATTTAGGACAATGCATTTCGAACCTTCCTTTATTATTCCTGATCTTTTTTCAAAAGTTTAGTCGTGCCGTCGGTAACGCTTCCCGGCCTGGCGAAATCGCCGGTATCAGCGGCACGCCACGATCCTTCGGGCGGCATATATGTTGAAACCGGCTGGGTTTGCTGCGGCGGAAGCGCGTTCTGAGTCGCGGGGCCATAGAGGCTAGGCATATTTGCCGGGTTTAGGTCGTGAGCCGAATAATATGTTTTGGATGCGGGATTAAGATAAACTAGAGAGGCAACAAAAATCATAAATGCGCCGAACACGCCGATCAATGCGCACATCGCTCCAAGTTCCTCAATATTTAGAATGCCGCCGAAAATAGACGTCAATATCGGTACCCAAATTATAAACCAAAAAAGGCTGAAGACGACGCCGTTTTTTCTCGTAAACAGGGTACTTTTTGTATTTAGCTCCGCAAGCTGCGGGAGAAATCCGCCATGAACGAGAATTTCAGCCACCAGGCCAAGCTGAAAGCCGCACTGCGAGCAAAATTTTGTCTGATCTGAAATTTGCTGCTGGCCGCAACGGGGACAATGCATCGCTAATCTCCAAAAACAGGTAAGACTCGATTTCTAACGAATTTTTACACGAAAAAGTTCTCAATGCAAAAAGGGGAACGCAGGCAGCCTGCCTGCACGCGGCATCTTCGACGCGGTTATTGCTGCACGAATGACTAAAATGTTGTTCGCGTTGAAGCAACGCTCATGCAGGCAGGCTGCCTGCGGTCCGTCTAAAAACTTGGAAGTTTTTCATCGGAGAACATTTGAAAAAGTGCGAATGCCCGCCCTTGAAAGTGCTCGGCCCTGGCATTTGCATCTACAAGAATTTCAAAAATAGTCCGCATCTTTTCTGGAGCCGGCATACTTTTTTGAAGATCGCCGTCGGAACTGAAAAATGCGAACCCGTTTTGCCGCGTCAACTCGACCTCGTTGAGATATTCGATTATTTTCTCACTGGTTGAAAGTTTCTCCGGCAATGTCCATTCAAACGGATCGTCCCAAAGCCTCGTCGTGATTCCACCGAAGCATTGTTCGACCGTGGCCGCCGACCTTAAAATATACTCGCCGCACGAAAACATCGTAAACGTTCGGGGCAGTTCGCGGGCTTTCCAGAACAGCTTATCGGCGGGAATTTCTTTAACGAAAGAAGAGGAACGCTCGTGTAATCGCGAAAATTGCCGGTCGAGCGTATCCAGAAGAATCTTCATAAAAAATGAACAGTCTGTATTTTAGCCTGCCGCTCATTTTTTGTCACTGGTTCTAAGATTATGTGATGCGGCTCGATATTTTGACCGTCCTCTTTCTTCTTAGTCCCGCTTTGCGCCCTTCGCGGCTTTGCGTGAAACCTCTTTTTTTCTCACGCAAAGCCGCAAATCAAAGCCGCGAAGAACGCAAAGAAAACAACACCGCGAGAATAGCCGTGATGTAAATCTACCGCTTCTTAAATCGCCGGTCTTTTTCGTACATCCCGAGGCCGTAGTTTTTACCCTTCCACGCGACGCCGGTTCCCACGAGGCCTTTTACACCTATCTGAGCACCGATCGTCGGTACGCCTTCCTCGGTCACGATCCAGATCGATCCGGTGCCGTCATCGATCTTGTAAGCCCCTCCGCGAATCGGTGTTCCCGGTATCGAAATACCGTAGCTGTCGCGGACCGTTCCGGCAATCGCGATCTCTTTGTTCTGATATTTCGACGGGTTAGCAGTGATATCGGCAATGCTTGTCCTTTCCGGGCAGGCCGCGGCGAATACCGACACGAAGGCTGCCAAACTCAGCATTAATGCTTTTGTAGTTCTTCTCATATTTCTCCTTTTTAATAAATTACAGGGAAGAGCATCAACAAACTCTAATGATTCATTAATTGGGCGAAAGTTTGCCATATATCTCGATATCTGCGATTCTTTTACGGTAGTTCGAAAATCGATTCTCTAAGTAAAACATGGCCGTGGCGTCCTCCAAAACTCCTTCGGACACGTTCGCTTTTTCTTCAAGCGTTGCCGCCGACGTTTGGCATCCGAACAAAGACGCGAAGGCCTATGAATGGTGGTATTTTGACGCTCTGTCCGATGATGGGAATGAGGCCATCGTTATAGTTTTTCTCGATAATTTTATCTATTCGCCGAGATATAACCGGTCAAAACGATCCGATAATGTTGGCGGATCGACTCAGAAATATCCCGCAGTTTCGTTTACATATTTCCGCGATGGAAAAGCCGTCTATCGCTCTATCAACGAATATCCGGACAGTGCTTTTTCAGCCGGCGAAACCTCTCCCGAGTGCACTATCGGTGAATGTTCGTTTAAATTTCGCTCAGAGTCTTACGGCTCAGGTTATTTCGTGACGATCAATGCGGTTCTGTCCCGCGGACGCCGGTTGGAAGCCAATTTCGAATGGCTTTCAATCGAATCCGATTTTGCACCCGAATCGTTTTGCTACAAGGATAGCTCGCACTGCTGGAATATGGTCGCCCCGCGCAGCGACGTTTCGGGCAAGATCAACGTTTACGGTCGTGACGGCAAAACGGCATATTCCACACATTTTCGAGGGTCAGGCTATCACGATCACAATTTGGATAACCGCTGGCTCGCGAAAACGGTTCGCGATTGGCACTGGGGACGCGCGCACTTCACGGATGCGACGGCCGTCTTTTATCGGTACTGCGAGATCGGTGACGATAATCCGAATACCAAGCTTTACGTCGTTCAAAACGGTAAGCTGCAAGAGCGAAATGTCGAATATGACGAGCAAAATTATGTCCGCGACAAATACGGAATCCGCTATCCGACTCGCCTTCGGCTCATATCGGAAGACGATTTCCGGCTGACCGTCAAACCGGTTACGATCATCGATTCGAGCTTTTATTATCTTCGCTTTTTGAGCGAGATAACCTTGACGATGCCCGGTGGAAAGCAAAGCTCAACAACCGGCATCACCGAATTTCTCGCCCCTAAAACCTTAAAACACCGCTGGCTAAATTGGATCAGCGATATAAGAATAGGTAAAAACGGGAAAGGGCCGTTTATTTCTTAAGGTTCTGAGTTCAAGCTTCAGTTTGTCTTAAACCCATGAACGAAGACAAGCTGAGGCTTGAACTCAGAACTAATCCTGGCAAATCGATCGGAATCACATTGGTCGTTAAGGAGAAGCTTATATTTTGTGATAAAATCAAGGTTTTCAGCTCGTCAGTTTGTACCGCTATCTTAGCTATTTATTTCCTTATATGACACACAACCTTTTCAACTCCAAACAAACATTTCGCACCGGTTCAAGCAGCGAAGGCACTTTTTATTCGCTCCCGCAACTTGAGGCTGAGGGTTTAGGCAAGATCTCACGCCTGCCGATCTCGATCCGAATCGTTTTGGAATCCGTTTTGAGAAATTTCGACGGCGGAAAGAAGGTTAGTGAAGAAAATATCAGGCAGCTAGCCAGTTGGCAGGCGGACAGCGAGCGAACGGAAGAGATCCCATTTGTGGTCGCCCGCGTTATTTTGCAGGATTTTACGGGTGTCCCGCTTCTCGTCGATCTCGCGGCGATGCGTTCGACTGTTCAGCGGATGGGCAGGAATGTCGGCGTGATCGAACCGCTTGTTCCCGTAGATCTGGTGATCGACCATTCGGTCCAGGTGGATTATGCCGGCAGCGAAGCCGCGTATCAGCGGAATACCGAGATGGAATTCAAGCGAAACGATCAGCGTTACCGTTTTTTGAAGTGGGGAACAAAGGCGTTCAATGGTTTCAGCGTTATCCCGCCGGGAATCGGCATCGTGCATCAGGTCAATTTGGAGTATCTGGCGAAGGGCGTGTTCGAACGCGACGGCGTTTATTTTCCTGATTCGCTCGTCGGAACCGATTCGCATACGACGATGATAAACGGCCTCGGGATCGTCGGATGGGGCGTTGGTGGAATCGAGGCGGAGGCCGCAATGCTCGGACAGCCGGTTTATATTTTAACGCCAGATGTCGTCGGCGTGAATTTAACCGGAGAATTGTCGCAGGGCACGACTGCCACCGATCTCGTGCTTCGCGTTACGGAGATGCTCAGAAAGGCGAACGTCGTCGGAAAATTTGTCGAATTCTTTGGCGAAGGCGCGGCGGCGCTGAATGCTACCGACCGCGCGACGATTGCTAACATGGCCCCGGAATACGGCGCGACCATGGGCTTCTTCGGCGTTGATGAAAAGACGCTTGAGTATTTTGCGGCAACCGGCAGGACCGCCGAACAAATAGATACGATCCGAAATTATTACACCGCTCAGCGAATGTTCGGAATTCCGCTCGAAGGAGAGGTCGATTACTCGACCTGTTTCGATCTTAGCCTTGACACCATATCGCCAGCGGTCGCCGGGCCCAAACGTCCACAGGACCGTATCGAGCTTTCGAATTTAGACGATCGTTTTATTGAGTTGTTCAGTCAGCCGGTTGCGGATGGCGGGTATGGTAAAACAGCGGACGACCTCGAAAAGCGGTACATGGTAACTATGGGCGGCGATTTTAAAGGCTTGGCTACGGGCGGCGGAGATCAAAGTTCTAAATCGATTCCGCTTCCGATCCTCGGCGAGGTAAGTCAAAAGAACACGAATGTAACGACGGAAGTTGAAATGATCAACAACCGCCCGACACCAAGTCGGGTGGATCCGGACGCCGCTAGCGATAAAACTGCTCCCGTTTCAACAACGATCGGGAACGGAGATGTGCTGATTGCGGCAATTACTTCCTGCACGAACACCTCAAATCCGAGCGTTATGATCGCCGCCGGTATTGTCGCCAAAAAAGCGGTCGAGAAAGGAATGAAAGTTCCGCCTTTCGTTAAAACATCGCTGGCGCCGGGATCGCGTGTCGTTACGGAATATCTTGAGAAGGCCGGCCTCCAGAAATATTTGGACGAGATCGGATTTAACCTTGTCGGCTACGGCTGCACGACCTGCATCGGCAATTCCGGGCCGCTCGATGCGGATATCGAGGAAGAAGTGGTCGATAATGACATTATTGCGGCGTCGGTACTCTCAGGCAACCGGAATTTCGAGGCCCGCGTTCATCAAAATATCAAGGCAAATTTTCTGATGTCGCCGCCGCTGGTCGTCGCTTTCGCCCTTGCGGGAACGGTTCTGAAGGATGTTTACTTACATCCGATAGGAAAGGACAGCGAGGGCGCGGACGTATTCTTAAAGGACATCTGGGCTTCGCAGGATGAGGTCAAAGAAGTGCTGCAGACCGCTTTCGATCCGGAAACATATATCCGGCTTTACAGCGAATTTGCCGAAAAAAATCCGCTCTGGAATGACATCGCGACCAGTACCGGACAGATTTACGAATGGGACCGCGACTCGACGTACATTCAGGAGCCGCCTTATTTCGATGATTTCTCAATGCAGACGGGGAATTTTTCAGATGTTGCGGGTGCCCGGGCGCTTGCGATATTCGGGGATTCGGTCACGACCGATCATATTTCTCCCGCCGGTGCGATCAAGGCGAATTCCCCGGCCGGAGTCTATTTGCAGGAGCAGGGAGTCGATCCGCAGGATTTCAATTCCTACGGTTCCCGCCGCGGCAACGATCGTGTAATGCTGCGCGGCACTTTTGCCAATGTGCGGATAAAAAATCTAATGGTCGCCCCGGTCGAGGGCGGTGTTACCAGATCGCAGCCCGATGGCCGGGAAATGACAATTTACGATGCGGCGATGAACTATGCGGTAGAAGGAACACCGTTAGTTATCTTCGCTGGACAAGAGTATGGAACCGGCAGCTCGCGGGATTGGGCGGCAAAGGGAACGCGGCTTATGGGTGTGAAGGCAGTCATCACTCAGTCATTCGAGCGTATCCACCGTTCCAATCTCGTCGGTATGGGCGTTTTGCCGCTGCAATTTGCTGAAGGCCAGTCCGCCGCCACGTTAAACCTTGATGGTACGGAAACGTTCGATCTGACGGGACTCGAAGGTGTAGATGTCAGGCCGCGGCAGCCCGTGACCTTAAAAATCAATCGAACCGACGGAACTTCAGAGGACATCACACTCGTTCTTCGTATCGACACGCCGATCGAACTGGAATATTACAAAGGCGGCGGTATTCTTCAATATGTGCTCAGGCAATTATTAACTGAAGATGGATCAAATTCGCTCACTGTGTGATGTACAGTACAATGCAAAAAGCGACTTATACTAAAATTGAGAGATTCGCTCGGAGCTAGTCTTCATTCCAGATTGATGAATGTAACCGTCCAATATTCGCGAAGGAATGGTTTTAAGCCCGATTTTACAAAAGCTTTTGGAAATCGAGAATAAATCATTCTTTATTGAGTATTACTATTTAAATCAGGCGGTTGACACCTGATTAGCCAAATTTTTAGTTTTTTTTCGCCAAACGGCGATTTTAATTCTTTGCCGTAAGAGTAAATTATAGTAGATTAGTCGAGCACCTTTATATTCAGCGTGCAATTGTTTTTTACCTCTGGAGTTTTAGTAATTAAAATAGCGATGTCCGTTTTTCTTCTCGCGATCTTAATGTTCTCTACCTGCGCTTCGGTGCAGGCCCAAAATTCAAAATCCAGC
>JANMSP010000329.1:0-19384 GCA_031389475.1 Pyrinomonadaceae bacterium | reverse complement strand
AATTTCCACGGCTCGCTCCATTCGCTGACCTGACCCGATCTCGCATTGGTTTTCAGCCGCCAGTAATACGTGCCGGGAGCCAATCCGGCAAGCCTGAAATCGCGCACCTGAAGCCCGCTCCGGTCAATCAATATCGAATCGGACGCAAATATAGGCGATCTGGAAACCTGCAGGTAGTAGCTCGAATCGGAGCTGGCGGAATTGTCCTGCCAGGTGAAGGCAGCGGTTACGCCGCCGCCGGAATTATCCGTGATTTGGGCCGCATTCGTGGGCGACAGCGGCGTTGGCGGGCTCAAGAGCTTTTCCTTTGAAGCGATCTTTCCGTTCTTGACGGCAGCGAATTCGTTTTCCTTGATTGTAGTTTTTGTTCCGCCGATCGTCGTCTCCACACTTCCCCGGCTGATCCTGATCTCGCCGCCGTTCACTTGAGCGTCGGCGTTAAAACTGGCATCCGTCTGTGATTGAAGCTGCGTTTCGGAGTCCATCATTTCAACGACGTTCTCCGAATTCTCCTGTTGTTGGTCGGTACGGACATTGATCTGTCCGTCATCGAGGGAAACCCGAACATTCTTGCCGCCGAAAAGCGATGAATTATCGCGAATCACCACGCTGCTGTTCGGCCCTAGGGAATACACCGATTCATCGATCATCTGAACCTTCGCCCGGCCGTCAGATTGTGTTTGGATCGTATCCCCGGCTTCTACGTAGGTTTCACGGGTGACGAGAACAGTTTCGCGCGTGGCAGCCCGCGTGATGCGGACATCGCCCTCGAAGGAAATTATCCGGGCGGCGTTTTTCGGCGTATCGCTGAAATCCTGCTGGGCGAACCAGTCATTACGGATCGCTAGCCATCCGCCGCCGATAACTACAGTCGAAAGGACGACAAGAGCGATCAAAGCGTGGATAGTGCTTTTCCGGATCTTCCACCATTCCAGGTAGTATTTGCGGTATTTGTTGTTTTCCATCGAAAACTTGCTGTGGAACTATTGAATCGCGCCGTCGTCCTCGTCTACTAGATTTTCCGTTGATTTTTTGGGAGGTATCAGCATCGAGATAACTACCGATAGGGCAATCGATAGCACCACTATGGCAAGCGAAATATTAATTACTTCCTGATTGAACTCATGATTGACGAACCGCTGCAGGAATATGCCGAAGGAGGAATTATTACCTTCGCCCATTACCATTATCAGGCCTTGAGCGATTAACGGCAACAACATTTTTACGCCGACGAATGTCAGCACAAAAGCGAGGCCGTATTTTAGAAAGTGAAATCGGTCGGCAAGGTCCGCCAGAAGAAAGAAAAACGTCCGTAAGCCGAGGATGGCAAAGATGTTAGAGGTATAGACAATAAACCGGTCCGTCGTAATTCCGAATATCGCGGGAATCGAGTCCACCGCAAAAATAAGATCGGTAAATTCGACGGTTATAAGAACCAGCAGCAGCAATGTGCCGGTACGGACGCCGTCTTTGACGATAAAAAACTTATCGCCGTCATAATGCTTCACGATTCGGACGTATTTTGTCACGAGTTTAACGATCGCGCTTTCGTGCGGCTCGAAGTTTTCGTCTGTGTCCTGAAACATCTTCAGGCCTGTATAAACCAGGAAAGCTCCGAACACGTAAATGATCCAGTGAAACCTTTCAACGAGTTCCGCACCGGCGAAGATCATTATCATGCGCATCACGAGAGCGCCCATTATTCCCCAAAAAAGAACGCGATGCTGAAACTTTTTAGGAACTTTGAAATACGTAAAGATGAGAAGAAATACGAAAAGATTATCGACCGAAAGGGAAAGCTCTATCAAATATCCGACAAAAAACTCTTTGGCTTTCAAACCGGCTAAAACCCAATCCTGGTTATGCGATCCGACGTGCCAATACACGAAAACATTGAATAGAAGTGCCAGCGAGATCCAGACGATGCTCCACGAAATAGTCTCTTTCCGGCTAGGCACATGAGCGGAGCGGTTTACAATTCCAATATCGACGAACAGTGCAATAAGCACAACAGTGAAAAAAAAGATCCAGACCCAAAATGGATATTCAATAGATGTCATAAGTAATTGCCGATTTCCCTTGCTCTAAAAATTAAGCCGTATTATCTCCACGATCTGACCCAGCCCTTTCAAATCGACCTCCGAAAAATCGCCGAGCTTATCGCTGTCCACGTCGAGCACGCCAAAAACCTCTCCCGATCTATCGAACAGCGGCAGCACTATCTCCGACTTTGAAGCCGAACTGCAGACAATATGGCCGGGAAATTCATCGACGTTGGGAACAATGATCGCTTGCCGCGTCGAATAAACATAGCCGCAAACGCCCTGCCCGAAGTCGATACGCGTACAGGCCACTGGCCCTTGAAACGGCCCAAGAACAAGCTGATCTTCTTTGCGAAGGTAAAAGCCGACCCAAAAAAACCCAAATGCCTCCTTCAAAACCGCCGCAATATTTGCGAGATTTGCGATAAGATCGGTTTCACCGGCAATCAGCGATTCGATCTGCGGCGCAATCTCATCATAAATAACACTGCGGTCGGAAGTTTTTGTGAATGCAATGCCTTCAGCCATAACCTTAAAGTTTAGCGTGTAAAATAAAGGCTTGCAAATTGCTCATTTTCAGAGAGGATTTATATTTGGGCAGCTAATTTAAGGATAATTCTGGCTATACGGAAGTGTTCCCAAAATTCTATCCGGCTTGAAAGTGAATTTAGAGAGCGCGCGTCTCTATTTTGATAACAAAGCCCGTTTCGCTTGCTTTACGACATTGACGCTGTCTTTTACAGAAACAGCCAGAGCCGTTAAATGTCCCATCTTCCTGCCCCGGCGTGGTTCCGCCTTTCCGTAGAGATGCAATTTCACATTCGGTAATTCCAAAGCCGCAGCCCAATCCGGTTCGCCGTTTTGCCATAGATCGCCGAGCAGATTTACCATTGCCGCCGGCCGATAAAACTCGGTTGAGCCAAGCGGCAGTCCGCAGACTGCACGGACTTGCTGCTCGAATTGTGATGTCACGCAGGCATCAAATGTAAGATGCCCGGAATTGTGCGGGCGCGGAGCGAGTTCGTTAATTAGGACCTTTTCATCCTTTGTAACAAAAAATTCTACGCAGAGCGTTCCGACATAATCGAGCGTTTCAGCAAGGCTGCGAGCTATTTCGACGGCCTCGTTAAATATCTTTTCCGTAACGAATGCCGGGGCGGATGAGACATCCAGAATATGATTCACATGTTCATTTTCGATCACGCCGTAATGGACGAATTTCCCCTGTTGATCGCGGGCGCAAACTACCGATACTTCCTTTTCAAATTCAACGAACGATTCGAGAATGGCTTCGGCTTCATTCAAATCTTCAAAACCCTTCGCAATATCTTCGGCGGTTTTGATCTTTGATTGTCCTTTACCGTCATAGCCGAATCCAGCCGTCTTGATAATGCAAGGAAATCCGAGTTCCTGCACTCCGTTTTTCAGGTCGTCCAAAGTTTTGATATGCTTAAACGGAGTGACCGGGAAACCATTTACGACGAGGAAATTCTTTTCACGCAGACGGTTTTGAGTAATATGAAGAATTTCGCCTCTCGGGTGAACACCGGTAAATTCCGCAGCGGCCTCGACCGTCGCCGAAGGTACATTTTCAAATTCAAACGTCACGACATCAACCGAGCGCGCAAAGGTCCGAACAGCGTCTAGATCGGCGTACTCCGCACAAGTCTCAAAATCCGCCACCTGCCCCGTCGGCGTATTGCTGCCGTGCGAATAGGTATGGACACGGTAACCCATTTTCCGCGCCTCAATCGCAAACATCCGCCCGAGCTGGCCGCTGCCAAAGATGCCGATAATTGAATTTGGAAGGATTTGCTTCATTTACGGCAGCAGTTTCACATGCGCATATTCAAGAATTTTGGAGTCGTACGTAATTAGCGGACAATTGTAGACTCTTGCCGTAGCAACAATAATGCGGTCAGCCGGATCTCTGTGAAACTCTCCTGGAAGATTGTTTGATTCGACCGCGATTCGCGGTGACAACGGCAGCAAAATGGTGTTCGGTAGAGACAATGAAATTTCAAGCCATCGAAGCACCGATTCGGAAAAAACTAACCTTCCTTTCGCGTTTAGAAGCGCGATTTCCCAACAAGATATCGAACTGATACCGATTCCGCTTGGCTGCATCGAACTAATTAGATCTTTGTATTCAGGGGCAAGTTTCGAATTCTCGCTGACCCACCAAATCCAAATATGGCTATCAAGGATTATCATCGGAGAACTTCCCAATCCTCTATTGGGCATGCCGGTCCGAATGGATCGTCGTATCTCAAAACACTGTCTTTGAGCGGGTTTGTTTGCCCGATGGTCGAACTACTATCGGTATCTAAAACAATGATTTCAACCTGCTTACCCTCTTCGAAAGGTAAATCATTTAAGATGACTCGTCCATTTTGCTGAACGGTAGCTTCGATTCGTACTTCCATATCATTTCTCCAATTTGGATTCTAACACGGTTTTCGTTTGATCTTCTCTGAATTCAAGAAGCTTTTCTTTCAAATCAGGCCGCGAATTCGCTAAGATCGAAATCGCAAGAAGTGCCGCATTTGTTGCTCCGGCTTCGCCGATTGCCAGTGTTCCGACAGGGATTCCGGAGGGCATTTGAACTATAGACAGCAGCGAATCGATCCCCTTCAAAACCTTGCTTTCAATCGGAACGCCGAGCACCGGCAGAATAGTTTGTGAAGCGCACATTCCGGGAAGATGCGCCGCTCCACCGGCTCCGGCAATTATCACCTCAATGCCGCGAGATTCGGCGGATTTAGCGAATTCGAATAGCAGATCGGGCGTTCGATGTGCCGAAACGATCTTTGTTTCATGCGGCACGCCGAATTGGCCGAGCATTTCGCTTGCTTTTCGCATGGTCGGCCAGTCGGATTTGCTGCCCATTATGATCGCAACTACCGGGTTTTCGCTCATTTTAGTTTTTGTCGATCTCGGCCTGTATCACTGAATCGAATTTTTCCCACGCGCTGATCGTGCTTCGCCAATAAACGATCTTGCCATCCTTACCGATGACAATATTCTTCGGATAGCCGGAAAAGTGGAACCTGTCGAGAGTTTTTTGCCCTTCCGCGACCATCAAATAATCGAACTTCTCGCGTTCAAGGAACCGTTTCAGCTTCGGCGCCGGATCGAAAGTGAGCGCGATAAACAAAATGTCTTCATTCGAACCGAATTTCTGCTTTGCGGCATTCAGCTTCGGCATTTCTTCGAGGCATCCGGGGCAGCCGATAAACCAAAAATTCAAAACCAGCACTTTTCCTTTTAGATCGTCAGCCGACAGAATTCGGCCGTCGATCGTGGTCAGCGATAAGGGCGGAGCCAAAGTTCCTTCCTGCGGCACCGGCTGCAATCTGAATTCGACCGTACCGTCCTCGAGCAACGCCATTTTGGTAGCGTCTTTGGATTGGAAATTCGCCATCCGAATATCGACGAATTCATTATTCGATATCTCGTTCCCGTCCGAATCCCGAAAAACCGTCTTCGCGGGCTTCGGCGGTTGAGCTTTGTTCACATTTTCCTGCGCCGAACCCGGTGCCTGCCCGCAAGCCTGCGTCGAAAGCATAGCCGCAAAAACCGCGAAGATGCTTAAACCGCCGCAAATATAACTTTTGAGGTTCTTCCGCATATGCTTACAAAATAGAAAAGATAAGCGGCAAAAGCAAATTCCCGCACCGGTTTGCTGTCCCGTGTCCCACTGTCCCAAGCCTTTTTTTGTCCCATGTCCCACTGTCCCAACGTTACTTTTCTCCTAAATTTTCAAACATAAATCGAATGTAAAATCCGCCCGCTTGATTTTACTATTTGTTTCATCCGTTGTCACGACTTTTATTGATGCAACAATTAGTAAAAGTCGAGGCAACCTTAGAAACAAGAAATCGCAGCCCTTATTCGAATATTCTTTTATCGAACGGGAATGGTTCAATATGACTTATATGAATGTTTGAAATATCCGGATGATGAGGATTGATCAGCAAATTGTGATTGCCCTTTGTCACGGCCGACGGAATCTTGAGTATGCAATATTTTTTTTCCTCGATTAATTACTAAAGCGACATTTGTCTATTAATATAGGACAATGTTCTACGAAATGTAAGTTGGTGAAAACAAAAAGTATCAAGCTGAAGTTCATCTCTAATTAGGCGGGTGTTCACCAGCCAAAACCAAAATCCTTCGCAAATTCATAACCCTTTGACGATTTAGGATGAAAACTAATATTGTTGCTCGACCTTTTGCTGTCTTACCGATAATTTCGGTAAAATCTTCGCTCCAAACGAAATGTTCGTTCCAGTAATCTTTTCGCGGATTGTAAAAAGCAGCAGTTGTTTGGCTTATTGGATCAAAGGCTTCGGTTTTCGTAGATTTATGGCCGTTGCAGCCTTGGCATGCGAGCGCAAGATTTTCCAAGCCTTCTGTTCCGCCTTTTGAGATTGGAAAAATATGTTCGACCGAAAACGGGTCCGACGAAAATTCTCGAGGTGACTGGCAGTATTCGCAAAGTTTTTTGGCCCTTTCTTCGACCTTGTTTCGGACTGACGCTGAAACCTTCATATCGTCTGCGGCGGGAGAATCTCAAGTTCTTTCATCACTTCACGCAGACTTTTATTTCGGATGTTTGCAATTTCGACCGTATATTTAAGTCGCTTGACGTTTAATTCCTCGCCTTTTTCAGACAAAGAGATTAATTCACCGAGTTCATTTTCGCTGATATTTTCACTCCGCCTTTTTTCGATAAGCTTGTCAAAGCGAACACGTTCCATCTCGGAAAGTACCGTTTCATTCACTTTCTTAATCAATCTGATTTCTCTATTTGCTTGATTTTCAGGCAAAGAGCGGCGAAGTTTCTTAGCACTTGCAATCAGCCTTTCAAACTCATTTTTCGGCAAATTTACAACTGCCTTCAAAAGTTTTTCGGTGGTGATTTCCGCGCTTTGAACTGACATATTCCGATTATAACGCGACTTGAAAAATTCTGCACAAACGACAAAGTGTTCCGCAAACGAAATAATGATGGTAAAATTCGGTTTTGGTTAAGTTATGTTGGAAACTTTAGAAAAAAAATATCTAAGAATTTCGATAGCTGCGATTTGCCCTTGCAAACGGCTTTCCCGAAAAATGCTTTGTCCAGCTTGACCTTGCGAAACAGTAAATTGGGATCGGAAATTATAGAATATTTCGGCCGGGGTGAAGAAGAAGTTGCCGAATTTAAAGCCACGCTTGAGGAAAAAAATGATTAAAACTTTGGAAAATACAAGCGAAATAAAAACCGTCAGTGTTCAAAAAGATACCTGGATTTTGGAAGTTCCGCCTGAAGTCTGTCTAAGTGAAGGCTTTGCCGAAGGAACTTTAATCAGTTTGACGCTAAAAAACGATTCGATTTCAGGCGTATATCTTAAACCTAATCAGGAAATTGACGATTTCGTCGGCAAAGTAATTGGAGAGGAACGCGAGTATTTTGAGGAGATGAAACGCCTTGGCGACTGAAACCGTTTATATTCGATACGAAGACGCGGTTTTGATTCATTTCTCTCTGATGCGAACACTCGACGAAGTTCGCTATGGAATTGATCATCGGGATTTAGTTGAATCGGCTCTGGCGCGTCCACGAAACGCCGCAATTTACGCCAACGCAGATATCATCGGGCAAGCCGCGACGCTTCTCTTCGGTTTAATAAAAAACCATCCGTGGCTCGGCGGAAATAAACGCACAGCGACGACTCTAATGCGGAGATTTCTCGAAACGAATGGTTATCAAAAAAATTGGACGACCGCCGAACAAATTGAATTAGTCCTAGCCGTTGAATCCGACAAATGGAAAGTTGACGAAATCGAAGATTGGCTACGTCCGCGTTTGAGAAAAATTTAAACTTCAAAATCGCTTTTTCGTTTAAAGGGACTCGAAAGGTTGTGAATAAAAAAGTGCGGAGCCAAAATTTTCTTTATCTTTTGTTTTTGTCACGAACAGAACAAGAAATTTCACTAAAATCTTTGTTCAATATTTGGCGAGTTAATTTTGAGAAACTGAAAAAAACTTAGTCCAGTTTCAGCCATAAAACCCTCAAGCCGCACAGCTCGCTGTGCGGCCTGACCCCGAATGAGGCGGTGCAGAGGCACCATGAAACCCGGAATTCTCTACTTTAGACTGGTATCGAAAAGGGGTATAGCTCAAAACACCAAACAATTTATTTATGACTTCACAGCATTCTAAACAAATTAAAAGAGCATTAGTTCTTGGCGGAGGCGGAGCCAAAGGAGCTTATGCTTTTGGTTGTTTGAAAGCATTCAAAGAAAAAGGAATCAATTTTGACGCTGTTTCTGGAACTTCTGTAGGTGGTCTAAACGCATTACTGTGGTCGACAGATGCAATGAGCGAAGGACAACATCTATGGGACGGACTAAGTTTTTCTACTGTTTATCCTGTTCGCTTTCTCAATCCTCAGAAATATCCAAAAGTAATTCTTCAAGCTATTGCCGCAATTATTGTCCTTTTGAATTTGTTTGCCGCTACTGTGATCGGGGTAAGACATCCCGGCAGTTTAATCACCTCTTTTTTGCTTACAATAGTGTTCGGCTTCATCTTTGTAATGTGGCTAATCTTAAGTGTTTTATCAATTATTTTGTCTGCCTTCCTTAGCCCAAATTTATTTGGCGGGGAGAGTTTGATTACATTTTTAATTGTCGGACTGCTCTCAGCTGGAATTCCATTATTTTGTTTGTCTAAGATATTTTATGGTTTTTACAACTCAAACGAAGAAGGGAACCTCAATAAAACAATTAAGTTTTCATTATATGGTCTTGTAATAATACTCATTAACATTTTTATGTTAATTCCGGCAAAGCCAAATGATGATCAGTATTTGTTACTTTTTCAAGTTTTTCTGGGACTTATTATTGGAATGTTCCTTCTCGCTTATTTTTTCCCACAAAACTTTGATTTCCGAGATTTTATTTCATTTTTTTTTGGTTACTTATTGAAGTGGACAGGCACAATTTTAGATTCTACCCCGCTGAAAAATACTTGTGAAGGAATTATTTCCTCCAAATCACTTTCAATACCGACATTCATCACTTCGGCATCTTTGAGAAACCTTTTTGTTCCAAATAAGACCTTTAATCCAATTAAAACGAAATTGTGGATTCCTTATTATAACAATATCAGTTTACTTCCTCCCAACGAGTCGGTATTTCATGCTACTGCTACCGCCGCATTGCCTTTTGGTATTGTTCCGGCAGTAAAGGTTGGAAAAAAAGAATTTGTTGATGGCGGAATCGTTGACAACATACCTTTCTATCCTTTTATCTATGACCTACCAGCGGAAGAAATTTATATTGTTGCATTGGAAACATTCAGATCTGATGAAGAAGCCAAGAGGAAGCTAAAAATCACATCTGACCAATGGTTCAACACAGCGAAACTTAAACTATATGAAGATATGCAGGAAAAGCTCGTCCAATTTATCCCTGAAGACAAATACGACGATGATATTAGTTACCAAGAGCGGTTAAAAGCCGAAGAACTGAAGGAAGAAACGCTGTCTTCATATGAAAAACTGGAAAAATTCAAAGAACAAAGTGTCTTTCCGAAAATCAAATTCTTTTACCCTCAAACTATCGGCTTAGGTAACTTTTTGTCTGGAACACTAAATTTTAATGGTGATTATGCGAAAGAAATTATGAAGAGAGGATATTTAGAAACATTACGAAAACTTGAAGAAAAAATGAATTAACCAAAGGAACTTCTCAATAGGCTCGCTTTTCTTAAACGCTTACAACATCGAGCGTAAAATCGGAGAAGTTTTGGTCCTTGAGGCGACAACATTCCCGCAACTGAATATGTGACTTGAATACAATGCATTATCGTAACTGGTTCCATAATCTAATAATTTACGACTAATTTTGTCTCTGCTTTTATTACAAAGTCATGATAATTTGATTTACTAATTCTGCAAATCTGAGTGTCTTGTTTTTTTGAAAAGTATTGAAAAAAGGATGAAGCCGAAACTCCACCCTTTTCATTTTCTAAATTATTTTTCCAAACTTATGCTGAATAACCTTTTGCTCCATCGAAGTTATAAAGATTTTCTGTCTTAATAACGTCTAATCCCGCTTCTTTAAATCTTTGCAGAAGCGAGATGAGGTGAGCTTTATCAACCGCCTGCCCTTCGCCTGATTCGGCGACGAAGCGGCAGCGGCAGTGATCGACGGTGAAGGTATCGGAGAAGCCTTCGGGGTAAACCTTGACGCCTCGGTTGGCGATGGTTTGGAGTTTCAGGCCGTCGCCGTTGACTGCTTCGACCAATAAGGCCGAGCTCGTTCACGACGCCGTAAATGAGCCTTTTCCCCGATCCAATAATACGTCAACGCCGACGGGTTTTTTCGACTGCGGTTCGGGTGCGGCGAAATTCAGTTTTGACCTCATCCGTTTTTGTTGTCGCTCGCTATTCGATGTTAATTTCGATGATCGAATTTATAATTATGGTTTTTTGTTCGGCTATAGCTTCTGAGACAAGCAATTCTACATTCTTTTGAGATTCTTCTAAATATTTTAGCCTTTGTTCTGAATTGGCGTCGGGCTTCCCGAATTTTTCGCGGGAACTCCAATTCTTAAGATTATGGAAATTTATTTTACTATTCAGCAGTTGAAAGAGAACGTCCCGGGCCTCCTGCGGCGTAAAAACTCCTTTGACCAGTTCTATAGTTTCCGTTTTTTTCATACAGTTTTGCCAGCGATAGTGTAAGTTAGCCTCACCACAAGAGATTAATGAATCTTATTAAAGACCGATTAAGAATGGCTCACTGTTTATAAAATGAAGGATGAAGCCTGAGCCGCATCCTTCATTTTATAAAATTATTGTCCCTGACCGAGAGCATAACCCGCTTTGCCGTCAAAATTGTAAAGGTGTTCGGTTTTGATAAAATCCAGGCCGTTTTCCTCAAATCGGGCGAGCAGGTTGATGACTTGCTGTTTTGTAAGCGTGCCGCCGTTTGACTCCGACATAAAGCGGCAGCGCCAGTGATCCACGCAGAAGGTGTCGGGCTGCCCGCCCGGGTAAACTTTTGTGCCGCGGCTGGAAATCATTACTAACTTTACGCCATCGCCGTTGACTTTTTCGACCAGCGGACCGAGTTCGTCAGCCGAGCCGAAAAATTTACCGTTCCACCAATCAATGAAAACGTCTATGCCGACAAGTTCTTTCTTTTGAGGTTCACGAATCGTATAAAGCGGTTTCGCCTTTTCGCCGGATTCTTCGATGACTTTGTACTCGACCGCCTTCAAAGTTACAGGTTTTTGTCCCAAACGGGCGACGACTGCTTCGCCGAATTCCTTGGTGCCGACGGTTTCCTTCGTAGTGCCTTCGCGGGAAATGTCGTAGGTGTGAACGCCGTCCTCGATCGTTTTTAACCAGGCGTTGTGTGCTAAGTTCGCGATGTCCTGCTGTCCGATGTGGACGAGCATCATAATTGCCCCCAAAAACAAGCCTGATGGATTGGCTTTGTTTTGACCGGCGCGTTTCGGCGCGCTGCCGTGAATAGCTTCAAACATCGAGACGTTTTCGCCGATATTGGCCGAGCCTGCCAAGCCGACCGAGCCGGTCATCTGCGCCGTCACGTCCGATAAAATATCGCCATAAAGATTCGGCATCACGATAACATCGAACATTTCGGGCGCGGTCGCCAGTTTCGCCGCGCCGATATCGACAATCCAGTCGCCCTTTTCGATGTCTGGATATTCCACGCCGATCTCATCGAAAACCCGGTGAAACAAACCGTCGGTCTGCTTCATAATGTTGTCTTTGACAAAGCAGGTAACGTTTTTGCGGTTGTTCTTTTTGGCGTACTCAAACGCGTAGCGGACAATTTTTTCGCAGCCCGGACGCGAAATAAGTTTCAAGCACTGCTCGACCATATCGGTCTGCCGATGCTCGATGCCGCCGTATGTGTCTTCTTCGTTTTCGCGGACGATGACGACATCCATCACCGGAAAGAGCGTATCGACGAACGGCGAGTACGAAATGCACGGACGCACGTTGGCATACATTCCGAGCGTTTTTCTGACCGTCACGTTAAGCGATTTAAAGCCGCCGCCCTGCGGAGTTGTGATCGGCGATTTCAGAAAGACCTTCGTTCTTCTCAAAGACTCCCACGATTCCGGCGCAATTCCGGCGGTGTTGCCTGAATTATAAACTTTCTCGCCGATCTCGATCGTTTCAATGTCGAGCCTCGCACCAGCTTCTTTTAAGATGTGCAAAGTCGCGTCCATAATTTCAGGGCCGATGCCGTCGCCGTGCGCGACCGTAATTGGAACATTAGACATACTATTTTATTAACATCCTTATTAAAATTTTCGGTAAAAACTGAACCATCGATTTTATCGAAAATATCATCTACAAGCAATGATGCAGGTAGTTGGGCAATTCCCGATGGTACGGTGTCGGTTCATATTTTAAGCTTGTTTTGTATTCTTGGGATTTACTTGACGTCCTCCGCGGCTTTGCGTGAAACCTCTTTTTTTCACGCAAAGCCGCAAATCAAAGCCGCTAAGAACGCAAAAAACCAATAACACTAGATTAGGACCATATCGGACATTGAATGTATCGGAACAGCAGTGCATTTACCGAAAATACAGTAGATATTTTCATAAATTTGGAATGGGCGGCTATACTTGTCTATGATCCGCATTTATTAAATGCAACTTTTCGGGCGGGCATTAAGTGTTTATACTGACTTATCCGCGTTCTCAAGCAATTTTACAGGAGTAGTTTTAATGAAAAAGGCAATTCTCATCGGCTTTCTGACACTGTTGGTGACGAGTTTACCGGTGCTTGGGCAATCTGAGCAGCGGAGGCGTTCGCGCGAACGGATCGACCGGATGGTGAAAGCGACCGAGGAACGTGAAGCGGCCGAAAAGGGCGGCACGCGAGCTGAGCCCGGCCTGCCGATGCCCAAAGCGGCGGTGATGAATGTGGACGTTCAGGCGGTATTAAGCGGAAAGGAACTGAAGACCTTCGCCGAAGCAAAATTGAGCCCGGTAAGTCGCGTAACGGATGGCGCTCCGCTGTGGCTTTATGTCAAATTTAATGGAAAACTCGGCGATTATGTCTCGACGGTGCCGAACGAGGATGAGCCGGGAAAGTTGAAGTATTTACTTTACGCGGAAGTCGGGCCGCAGGGTGACGTGACTGCTTTGAATCAATATGTGCTGCAATTTTCCAAGGAAGAACTTGCGGCGAATGAACTGAAGATCAATCTTGCACCGGGATTGTTCTGGCGGAATAAATCGATGCCGATTTTTCTCACAACGGCCGCGGGCGTGAAACCCGGAGTGTGGAACAACGAATTTCGCCTGGCAAATTCAGCCGGACTACCGCGCAGCCCGGCCGCTAATTTGACGAAGACCAATATTGCACTGGATTTTGCCGGCGGTTTGGAAAAATACCGCAAGATGGAAGCCGAGTACGATTCCATTATTCTGCGCGGATCGCCGGACTTGACGAAAATGCCGGTGGCGGGAACTTTTTTCAGCGAACCTGTCCAATCCGAAATCGCTGCAAAACTAAAAGCAGAAGGCGTTACGCCCGTGAAATTCTATTTTTCGGGTGATGATTGGGCGACATCTACATCCGGATCGATGATGGCGATGAAGCAGAATAGGCAGGTTTTCGCGAGTTATACCTATCAAAAAGGCGAAACCTGTTTTTATGGAGTTGCTGCGGTTGTGCAGACTTATAGTTCGTTCAATTCGAAATTCGGCGAATCCGTGATCACTTTCACCAATGACCTTCCGATCAGCTGCGCGGCATTGAATTAAGTAAGAGTAACGCCTTTAGACGTGATTCTTCGCTAACACAGGAATCACGCCTAAAGGCGTTACTCTTGCTTGTCAATCTTCTCCGCCAGATCGAAATCGAAATCCGTTATTCCGCCGCGGTCGTGCGTCGTTATTTCAAATTCAGCGAAGGCCCAGCCGAATTTAATGTCCGGATGATGATCTGCTTCTTCGGCTATGGCTCCGACCTTATTCACGAACTCCAAACTCCCGGCAAAATTTTTAAAGTCCAGACGCTTTTTCAGTTTTCCGTCCTCCGCCGTCCAACCTTCTAACCTCGCGAGGCGTTTTTCGATCTCTTCCGGCTCCAGTTTTTTGCGTTCCATGAATTTTTACTCCTCAATAAGTAGGATATACTTACGTTTTTAAATATTTTACTAAAGGTCTGAAAAAAATGCGTTATCTGCGGAAAGCAATTATTCTCTTATTCGGTTTGACGGCCTTTTCATGTGCGGATGAAAAAAAACCCGCATCTCCGCTCGAAACTTTTCAAACTTATACGAAAGCGATAAAGCAAAAGGACACAACGACGATGAAACTGCTGCTTTCATCCGAATCGCTGAAGATGCACGAGCAGCAGGCTAGATCGCAAAACGTGACAGTCGATGAGATCGTCAAACGCGAAACCTTGTTCAGCTCGGAGCAGACAAGCGTCAGATTTCGCAACGAAAAGATCGAGGGCGATAAGGCGACGCTTGAGGTAGAAAATGCTTCCCTTATGTGGGAAACGGTTCCTTTCGTTAAAGAGGAAGGCGTTTGGAAGATAGATAAGATCGGTGTTAAGAACCGTCTTGAGGATGATGTCGAAAAAAGGAATCAGCAGGCCGATGCAATAATGAATGAGGGGCGTCTTCCCTGACAGCTTTATTTTTCCAAGATCAGGGAGGTTTCTATGCGTGTTTTCCTACTAAGTGTAATTGCCGTTTCGGTCTGGCTCGGCGCCGGATGCGGATCAACATCAGTTCCGGCCGAGCAATCCGCAGTTCAGAACAACGCTGCTATTCCGTCATCACCTGTACCGGACACCGCTCCAGCACCACCCGCCGTCGGCCCCGCGGATACGCTCAGAGCCTTAAATGTCGCGTCAAAAGCAGGTGATGTCGCGGGGATTAAACGTTATCTTTCTCAAGGGTCGCTTGCCCTACTCGAAGAGGGAGCAAAGGATCAAAACAGGCCCGTAGACGAATTGCTTAAGGAAAAGGATCAGGCCCCATTTCTCGAATTGCCGGAACTCGGCAAGGAAACGATCAATGGAGATTCGGCAACCATCGAGATAAAGGATCCGGTAACCTCCGTTTTGGAACCATTCCCATTGGTCAAGGAAAACGGCGAATGGAAGGTCGCGATCGATCTTTACCTCGAACAGTTTGACATGGAATTGAAAGACGAAGAGAAGCAGCCATAAATGCACAGATGCGGGGAATTCGCTTGCGAATAAACTTTTTTCCGCGTTCTTCGCCGACAAAATCAAACGGAATTTTACAACATGGATTTATTTGTATTTAGGAGTATTTAGTGTCAATCATAAAACCATTCCCGGCATTGCGGCCCGCTCCGGAAAAGGCGATGGAGGTTTCGTGCGTTCCGTACGACGTACCTTACGAATCCGAAGTCCGCGATATTTTACGAACTAATCCGTTAAGTTTTTTGCACGTCACGCGGTCCGAGGCCGAGTTTGCCGAAGGCGAAAATCCGGCTGCGGCCGCCGTTCTTGACCGGTCCAGAGAGAATCTCCAGCGTTTTATCGAAAGCGGAACGCTCGCCGCCGAAGATGAACCTTCTTTGTATGTCTATCGCCTCGCCGCTGGTTCGCAAGTGCAGACGGGAATTGTCGCGTGTGCCTCACTGGACGAATACGAGCAGGGATTGATCAAAAAACACGAGAAAACGCGCCCCGATAAAGTTAAGGACAGAACCGATCACATGCTCGCACTGCGGGCGCAAACAGGATTAATATTCCTTGCTTTTCGCGGAACCGAAAAGACCCGCCAGTTGATCGGGCAAACGACTGCGACCAAGGCTCTTTGCAATTTTACATGCTCCGGAAATGTGCAGCACACGGTCTGGCGAATCGAAGACGCCGGTGAGGCGGTCAAAGCGTTCGCCGAAGTTCCGGCACTCTACATTGCGGACGGGCACCACCGGGCCGAAAGCGCCTTTCGCGCTCGGGAATCTCTAAAAGCCGCGAATCCCAATCACACCGGAAACGAAGATTATAATTTCGTAGTCGCCGGAATTTTCCCATCGGAAGATCTCCGGATAATGGCCTACAATCGCGTTGCGAGAGACTTGAACGGTTTAAGTCCGAAAGAATTGCTAGCCAAATTAGACGCTGATTTCACTGTCACCGAGAACGGCATAAAGTACCCGCACAGCAGGGGAAATTTCAGTATGTATTTGGGCGGTCAGTGGTATTCGCTGAATTTTACCGGCGAGTTCGCGATGGATGCTGATCCGCGTGAACGGCTCGATGTCAGCATTCTGCAGAAATTTATTCTGGAATCGATTCTTGCCATCGGCGACCCGAGGACCGATTCGCGCATCGCCTTCGTCGGCGGAGCGCGCGGCGTCGAAGAATTGGAAAAACTCGTAGATGATGGAGAAATGGCCGTTGCCTTCTCGCTTTTCCCGACGACGATGGAAGACCTGTTCGCTGTATCCGATGCGGGCGAAATAATGCCGCCGAAGTCCACATGGTTTGAGCCGAAATTAAAAGACGGGCTTTTTGTCCATCTCATCTAACGGTGAGCGCTGTTGGGCAGAGACGCGATGGTTACGGGATCGTGCTCCGGTTGACGATGCACGCTCCCGTAACCGTCGCGTCTCTGCCCGTAAGACCGGCTAGGGGTAAAAACATGCTTGAAACCGAAAGGCTTATAATTCGCCAATTTACGCTTGACGATCTCGATTGGCTGATCGAAATGCGTATCGACCCGGCCGTTAACAAATATCTAGGCGGCCCTCGGCTGCAGAACCCGGAAGCGGTCACGAAACGGATGCAGTTCTATCTAAATTGCTACGAAAAATTCGGCTTCGGGCAATGCGCGATGCTATGGAAGAAAACGGGTGAGCCTATCGGTGCCAGCGGATTGCAACCGCTCGAAGAAACAGGTGAGATTGAGGTCGGATACAGCCTAAAGGAAGAGTATTGGCGAATGGGGCTTGGATACGAATGTGCAAATACCTGGCTCGAATACGGTTTTGAAAAAGCCGGAATTGAGCGGATAGTCGCGGTCGCGGATCCCGCTAACACAGGCTCTTGGCGGATCATGGAAAAATGCGGCATGAAATATGAAACAATGGAAGAACATTACGGAATGCCGTGCAAATTTTACGCGATCTCTAAATATGAATGGGCGACATGATGCAGTTTAGCTACCCAAAATTAATCTTCGCGATTCTTCTCAGCATCTATTTTCTTTGGATAGCCTACGACCCGTTGCAGGGCAGCTTTCTCGATATGGTCGATCTGCCGATCCATGAAACGGGGCATTTGCTGTTTCGTCCGTTCGGTGAATTTCTGATGATCGCCGGCGGATCGCTTCTTCAATTGATTTTTCCACTTGTCTTTGTCGGGTATTTTATCTGGAATGAGAAATATTATTCGGCGGCTATCGTTGTATTTTGGGTTGGGCAGAGCGTTTTGAATGTTTGGGTTTACGCATCTGACGCCGTTGTTATGCAGCTTATGCTTACGAGCGGTTCTACCGGCGCCGAGGGCGGTTTTCACGATTGGAATTATATGCTTACCGAAACCGGCTTCATCAAATCCACAAAAATCGTTTCCGGCATTATCCGCGCGGCCGGAACTTTGACTATAATTACAGCAGGCATCTTTTCCATTTACTATTCCGTTTTCTCCACCTCCGAAAACTCGGATCTATGAAGGTTACTCTCATCACGGGCGCGTCCAGCGGTATCGGCGAAGAATTCGCCCGGCGGCTTGCGGCAAAAAAGCACAATCTGGTGCTTGTTGCCCGCTCAGCGGAAAAGCTGCACACGCTGTGTGATGAATTGACGGCGAAGCACGGCATCACTGCCCACTACGTCGCAATAGACCTTATTAGTGAAGACGCGGATTCGCGGCTTTTCGAGGAAACCGAAGAACTTGGAATGGAGGTCGATTGGCTTATAAACAATGCTGGATTCGGCTCAATGGGTGATTTTGTAAAGCTCGATCTTGAAAGGGAACTTGAAATAGTAAATCTGAATATATCCGCTTTAGTAGCGTTGACTCATCGTTATCTGGCAAAAATGCGTGAACGGAAAAGCGGTACGATAGTCAATGTTTCATCCGCCGCCGGATTTCAGCCGGTTCCGTTCATGGCGACATATGCGGCGACAAAGGCTTTCGTCACTTCGTTCTCAGAAGCGGTTGCGGAAGAGAACCGGCCGTTCGGAATTAGTGTAATGGCTCTTTGCCCCGGACCGACCGAGACGAATTTTTTCGAAGCCTCGGAGATAGACGACGCGACCATTCTAAAAGGCCGGCAGTCGGTTGAAGAGGTTGTCGATACAGCATTAAATGCTATCGACCGCGGCAGATCCAAAATCGTTTCAGGATGGGTGAATTATCTGGGAGCAATAATGGGATCATTTGTTCCCAATGCTCTGATCACTCGTGTGGTAGCCAAAACTTTGCGCCCCAAATTTCAAGGGGACAAATGAGAAACGCGGATATCCTTGTCCGCAAATTCGTTTTGCAATAGAAGTTGCGGACAAGGATGTCCGCGTTTCAGTTATGAAATTTACGGTTCTCGGCAGCGGTTCGACCGGTAACGCCGTTTTGATCTCCAGCGAAAAGACGAATATTCTGGTCGATGCCGGCCTGAGTTCGCGTGAAATCCTGCGTCGTCTGGCCATCGTCGGCGTTGATTTTAAAGACCTCGATGCCGTTTTAATTACGCACGAACACAGCGATCATGCCGGCGGCCTGCGTGTATTGCTAAATACCGTAAAATGCCCGGTCTATGTCTCGGAACCGACCGCGGATGCTTATTGCAACACACGCAAGGGCTCCCAGAACGGTGAAAGCGAAGCGATGAAACGACAATGCGCAATCAAAAACCGTACAGTCGCTATCGAATCGAGCCAGGAATTTCGTATTGGCGATATTGATTTCGAGCCGTTCACCGTCCCGCACGATGCGGTGGACAATTTTGGCTTTGTCGCGCAGCACGACGGCGTAAAGATCGCAACGCTGATGGATTTTGGCTGCATTACCACGCTTATCAAGGAAAAGCTCAACGGATGCGATGCTTTGGTAATTGAATCGAACCACAGCCGCGATATGCTCCGCGCCTGTTCGGTATACACGTGGGACCTAAAGCAGCGTATTCTATCCAAAACCGGACATCTTTCCAACGAAGACCTCGCCGATTGGCTGACCAACGATTTCGACGGCTCCGCCCGCCACATCGTCCTCGCTCATCTTTCCCAGCGTTCGAACGAACCGAATCTCGCCCGCATCACTGCCGAATGCGCCCTCCAAATGCGTCCGGGTCTTTTTCGC